>JAJZDR010000028.1 GCA_021805885.1 bacterium
ATAAACAGTGTTTGCCCCTGCCCTACTTATTATTATATCTGTTTTTCTAAATACCTCTCCTATCTCATCTCCCCATATACCACGTCGTATTATATATCTTGCTTGCAGGATTGCAGGAAGTGTTTCTCTCAGTGTTACAGCTTTTTTATAATCATCAAATATAGTATTAGATCCAGTCTGGTGTATTATATTATATTGTTTAAGCAACTTTTTTATATTTTTAAATATTACTTGATTTATAATATGAGATCCTTGATTTCCACCAGTTATATATAACACAGGAAGTTTTTTATTAAATTTAAAATTATCAGTTTTAGATCTAAATATCTCATCTCTTAGAATATTACCTGTAAATATTATATTTTTATCCCTCAAGCTTATCTTTTTGAAATATTTTTCTGTATCTTTCCAGGTTGTAAAGATTGTGTTCGAAAAAATAGATGTTATTCTTGAGGCTAACCCTGGGATTGAAGCCTGTTCATGTGTGAATACTTTTACTTTAAAAATACCTCCCCAAAAAACTACAGGGACAGATACGTATGATCCAAAAGACATTATGATTCGTGGTCTATATTTTGCTACATAATAGAATGCTTGGAAGAAACCTATTGGAATTTTCAAAAATGATATAACACCTTTTATGGATAAGAACCTATATAGTTTTCCAGTATTTAATGGTAAAAATTTTATCTTATTTTTCTGTGCAAACTGATACTCTTGAGATAAAGATTTATCAAACAATATTGTATGCTTAATTCCTACAAAAAATATATTTGAATTTTTTTTATCTTTAATACCATCATATATAGCTTGCGCTGGAGTTAAATGCCCTCCTATTAAAAAGATAGTATTCTTTCTCTTCATGTTTTTTTATTTATATTTAGTACAAAGCCAATAGCTGTTAGTAGTATTATAACAGATGATCCTCCATATGAAATCAGTGGTAATGGTATACCTGTTAAAGGTATTACTCCAATATTCGCTGCTATATTTAGCATTGCTTGAATACCTATCCAAATTCCAATTCCTGCAACCATAAATTTACCAAATGGGCTTCCAGATCTTATAGCTACTTTGAATATAAGATAAACAAGATACAAATATAGTGCAATTAATAGTATACTTCCAATTAGCCCCATTTCTTCAGCAAGAACAGCAAATATTGAATCCGTTATTGATGTTGTACCAACTAAATATTGGTTTTTCTGTACAGACTGTGTGAAACCAACCCCTAATAATCCTCCAGATCCTATAGCTATCATTATTTGATGTACTTGGTACCCAGCTCCTTGCAGAAAAGAATTTGATGTTGATGAATTTAGATAAGTTAAAAGTCTTTGTACTCTATATGGTTCTATGACTATTGCTAGAATACCAGCAAATACAAATGTAAAAAAAGATATTAATAAATTAATTTTAAGATATTTTGAATTATCTCCTAGTATCAGCATAAATAGGGCAATTAATATTATTATAATCGTTGTTCCTAAATCTTTTTCAAGTACAATTAATCCTGCCACAAATGCTGTAATAGCAAGAAATGGTAGTAGTAATTTTTTAAAATTTTCACTAAATGTTTTTATATTGTCTATTATATTTTGTCTTTTAACCAACCATGCAGACATATATGTTATAAATGCAAATTTAGCAAACTCTGAAGGTTGAAAATTAGCAAAATTTAATAAATTTATCCATCTCGCAGACCCATTAATTTTTCTTGATAGTATTATGACTACAAATAAGAGAAATATTGCTAATACCATAAGTAGAAATGAATATTTTTGGAATAATTTATAGTTGATTTTATATACTATAAAGCCTGCTATAGAACCTACAACCATCCATAAACTTTGTAGTAAAATATAATGGTATCTTCCTGCATATAATCCTAATGAACCATCAAACACCATTACTATTCCTATTACAGATATTATAATTGTGACTATAATTATTCTTTTCTGAAGATAATCTCTATTTACTTCCATACAATTTTTATATCACAGGATAAAGTAATAACTCAAATTCTTGGATCCAGATCCTTGGATCTAGATCCTATTTTTGGTATGTATGTTTTGTATTATGCCAAGTGAGATTAGGATGGTTATTAAAGAGGATCCCCCATATGACACCAATGGTAGTGGAATACCTGTAACTGGTACCAGGCCAATAGACATACCAATATTTATTACAAATTGGAAAAATATCATTGTTATAATTCCAAAAACTAAAAGGAATGCAAATTTACCCTCAGTATTCTTCAGAATTAATAGTAGCCTTGCAAATAAAACAATATATAAAAACATAAACACTATATTTCCTATAAATCCAAAATCTTCTATGAAGGTGGAATATATAAAATCTGTAGTATCTTCAGGTAAAAAATTTAAGCTTGACTGTGTTCCATTGCCATATCCTTCTCCCCATAAACCACCGGATCCAATAGCAATTTTTGACTGAGTTGTTTGGAAATTTAGAGAGTTTGAATAACTATTTGAAGATGGAGAAAGAAAACCTACTATTCTTTGTTTTTGATAATTTTTCATTAGATGATCCCAAACTACAAATTTAAATGTAGATCCAAATAGGATCCCAAATAAAACTATACCTAGAAACAAATAGGAATACACTTTCTTTCTAGATACTCTATAGAGTATTGTTTCTAAGGCTAGGAAAATTAGAAATAAAGCAATATTTATCTTAAAAAATATTAAATTTAAATTAGCTGAAAGGAAATTTATACTTAAAAATATTGTTATAAAAAGTGACGATACTATAAATGTTAAAAACATTATAATTAATTTTATTTGATCATAATATGCTGCAAAAACAATAGCAGCCCATATTACTACAATAACTATTGATGTACCCAATGCTGGTTGCTTAAACACAAGTGCAACTATTGGTAAAATCATTAAAAATCCTAGGAGAATTTTTTTTACTATTTTCTCTCCTTTTTGAAAAACAGTAAAGAAAGATGCTGTTATGAAAATAATTACTATTTTTGCAAACTCAGCAGGTTGTATATCTATTCCTCCTAATGTGAACCACCTATGAGTATTATTTAGTTTTATGTTTAATATATATATCAGGATAAGAAGAATAAATACAACTATATAACCTATTATTTGAATAGATTTATACTTATATATATTGTAATCAACACCTATTAGAAAAAAATAAATAACTAAACCTAATACCATAAATATAGTCTGTCTTTCTGCTATATAAGAGTTATTAGTTGATGATATAGTAATTATTCCTATTATCATCAATAGAATAATTGTTATAGTGAGGATAAAATCTTGTTTGATGAAAGCTTTAAACATCTATTTTTACATAAAGAATTCGATCATCTATTTTTAGAACTACACCCAAGTCTTCACCTAGATCATTCCATTGCTGTTTTGTCATAATATTAAAGTCTTTTGATTTTATTGATCTTTTTATATCATCTTTAAATTTTGTTAAAACTTCTAATATGTTATTATCTTCTGAATATATTATAGTACTTATTTCATCTTGCATATTTAAATGCATATTGCGTCTAAGATTTTGTATTTCACGTATTATCTCTCTAGATATTCCTTCTTTTATTATTTCTCTATCAAGTTTTGTATTAATACCAACAGATCCAAATTTATTTTGTTTACTTTTAAAACCTTTCATATCTTTAAAAAGTAAATTTTTAGTATTTATTTCGTTTTTTATTATTTCGAAAATCTTAGTATTTGTGGTATCTTTATTGTTTTCTAAATCGTTATAAACTATATATGCTTCATTGATTGGTTGTTTTAATTTTATTGCATTTTCAATCCTTATACTTTGAAGTTGTGATATAGCATTTCTTGCAAGGTCCATTTTGAAGTTAAGCTCTTTATTGATTAGTTTTGTATTAACTGTAGGATAATCTTCAAGATGTACACTTTCCTTTGATCCTTTAAGTGATTGATAGATAAATTCAGATAAGAAAGGTAAAATAGGTGCAGTTATTATAGAGAATTGTAGTAATGTGTGATACAAAACATTAAGAGCTATTTTATCCCCTTTAACAAATCTATCCCTAGATCTACGTATATACCATGTTGATAAATCTTCTATAAAAGGATGAATAGATAATGCTGCATCCATAAGATTATATTCTTCTATATTTTTTGAAATATCAGATTTTAATATTTCAACTCTTGAGATCATCCATGAATCTAGAATATTCTTAGAATTATCTAGTGGAGTTTCTGTAAAATCAAATGTGTTTGCGTAGATAGTAAAGTATTTTAAAGAGTTGTAAATTGTCAAAAATATATCCTTTATAATATCTGCTACTCCTTGATCTTTAAAATTTAAATCTTCCCCATTAACTAAAGGTGATTTTATAAGGTATAACCTCAAAGCTTCTGCTCCAAATTTGTCTATAAGTAACATTGGATCTGTATAATTTTTCTTAGATTTAGACATTTTTTGTCCTCCACCTGCCTGTACCAGTCCAGTGGTTATAACATTTTTAAAAGCAGCAGAATCCATCAGTGCTGTGGAAATTGTATGTAGTGAATAGAACCATCCTCTTGTTTGATCTATAGCTTCAGCAATAAAATCTGCAGGAAATGTTTTCTTGAATCTATCTTTATTTTCAAAAGGATAATGTTTTTGTGCATATGGCATTGATCCTGATTCAAACCAACAATCCAACACTTCAGGTATTCGTTTTAATTTACCGGTTTTACACTCACTACAATCAAATTCAATATCATCTATAAAGTGTCTATGTATATCAGATATATTACGATTTGATAAATCTTCAAGTTCTTTAATTGATCCTAAAATCATTATATTAGAACATTTATTGCATTTCCAAACAGGTAATGGTGTACCCCAATATCTATTTCTTGATATACACCAGTCTGGAGCATTCTTCAGCCCTTCTTTAAATCGGCCATGTTTTATATGTTTAGGGTTCCAATTTATAGTCTCATTATTTTTTAAAGAATCATTTTTTATCTTTTGAACATTTAAAAACCAAGAATTCATAGAGTAATTCAACAAAGGTGTATCACATCTCCAACAATGAGGATAAGAGTGTTCTATTTCTATAACCTTTAGAAGATGGTTATTTAGTGAGAGAAACTCTATTATTCTCTGGTTTAAATCTCTAGCTTCTTCCCCTGCCCATTCCATCATTGGGTATTCAGAAAACCTACCTTCTATACTTACATGATTTATATGTGGAACTTTTAATTTTTGTCCTAATAGCATATCTTCCTCTCCAAATGCTGGAGCAATATGTACTATTCCTGTTCCCTCATTATCTGTTACAAAATTAGCTTCTACTACAAACCAACCATCTTTTTTGATTATATTTTTTTTCTTACCTATATCAAATATTGGACTATACCTTTTTCCAATTAAATCTTTTGAATTTATATCTCTTAGAATCTTATACTCCATACCTTCAAATACATACTCTACCCTACTTTTTGAAAGTATATATATTTCATCATTACTTTCAACCTCAACATATTTAAAATCTTTATTTATTGCAAGTAAAGTATTTGCAGGGAGAGTCCATGGTGTTGTTGTCCATGCTAGAAAATATTTATTCTCATCTTCTAATTGGAATTTTACTATTACAGATGAATCTATCAGGTCTTTATATCCCATTTGTACTTCTGTATTAGATAGAGGTGTGGCGCACCTTGGACATATATGTATGCTCTTATACCCTTCATAAATAAGACCTTTTTCATATATGGTTTTAAATACGAACCATATACTTTCCATATAGTCTCGATCCATTGTTTTATAATCATTTTCCATATCTACCCATCTACCCATCCTATTTGTTATGGTTTTCCACTCTTCAGCATATTTTAAAACTATAGCTCTACAAGATTCATTGAAAACATCTATTCCTAAACTTTCAATTTCTTTTTTATTTTTTATACCTTTTATCTTTTCAACCTCATACTCTACGGGCAATCCATGGCAATCCCACCCAAATCTTCTTTCAACATAATATCCTTTCATTGTAAAATATCTTGGTATTATATCTTTTATAGTCCCTTGTATTAAATGACCATGATGAGGAAGTCCAGTAGCAAAAGGAGGTCCATCATAAAAAGAATATTCAGGACTATCCTCTCTTTGCTCTAGGGATTTTTGGAATATACTTTTAGTTTTCCATAAATCCAGTATATCCTCCTCTATTTTGGGAAAATCAGGTTTTGATTCTAATTCTTTAAACTTCATTGGATTTAAATCCCTAATTCAGTCTGTATATTAAGTAAAGAACATTTTACAATAAATATTACTACCTGTCCAATATAATAAGTTCTACATATTTGGATCTAGATCCTTGATCTTGATACTTTGAACTTATACTTAAATTCTATATAATTGTGTTATTATTTTGTTAGCTGATTACCACACTGTGAATATGTTAAAAAAAATTATTAGAGTTTTCCCTTATATATTAACAGTGCTTTTAAGAATACCTCCATTTTTTGAACCACATACATATACTGATTCAGGTATATATTCTGCTGTAGGTATAGGTTTGAATCATGGGGATGTTTTATATAGAAATATTTTTGATAATAAACCACCCTTTATTTATTATCTTTACTCATATTTGGAAAAAATACCCCTAAGCTTAACATTTGAATACCAAATGTTATCTTTGATAGCCACATTGTTAACAGAATTTTTTATTTATAAAATTGCAAAAATTAAATTTGGGGAAAAGGTTGCAATATTATCAACACTATTTTTCTCAATTTTTGTTGCTAGTGCATTTTTTGAAGGCAATGTAGCAAATGTAGAAAATTACTTTATGTTTTTTACGACATTATCAATATACCTTACTTTGAGGAATGATAAATTTAAAAAGAGCGTATTATATACATATCTTTTAGGAGTAATTTTAGGGTTGGGAGTAATGTTTAAAGTATCAGCACTTCTAGATGGTTTTTTTGTTATAGTATTTTTCTTTTTTATCTTTGATAGAGGTCTCCTTAAGTCTAGACTCCTTGAGACTGGTCTCCTTGAGACTAGTCTTCTTGATTTTAAATCCTTTATAAAAAATAGTTGGTTCTACGGTATTGGTGTTTTATCTCCTATGATAGTTTTCTTATTATATGAGTTTTCAATTCATAATTTTAAAAATACAATAAATGCAATATTTTTATATAATATTCCTTATGTATCATATCAAGCATCTAATAGAATTTTAGGGTTTTCATATTTTAAATTTACCCTAGTTCTATTTTTTATAGTTCTTATTTCTGTATATTTTTTATACAAAAAATTTAAAATAGATATTAATGTTGTAACAATATTCCTTTGGTTTGTGTGTGACTATTATGCTAGTGTTATATCTGGAAGAGGATATTTACATTATCTTCTCCAACCTTTAGTTCCATTTTCAATATTACTTGCCTATCTTATTTTTCTTCTGATTAGGAAAAATATCATTTATAAAGTAATTATTGTTATATCAACTGCAATATCTATATATGTATTGCTGCTTTATTTTCTTATTTATAAACCATATTGGCTTATACCAATACAATATCAAAATAAAGTAGATTATTATCCTACATTTATATCTTATATAACAGGGCAAAGTTCAAAATCTCAATATTACCATTTCTTTAAAGGTAATAACTATAACAATGTTGCAAAAGAATTAAATACTATAAATGTTAAGAATAGGAGGATTTTTGTTATGGCTAATTACCCTTGGTTATATTATGAAACAAAGGCAATACCAGATACGCCATACTCTGATGATTTTATGCTTAGAAATGGAGAAAGAACATATTATAACAAAGCTTATTTTTATCTAGAGAAACATAATCCATATGTAATAGTATATTTTAATGATGGATTGAATTTTGTTCAACTTTTTAAATTAATTGATACACAATATACACTTAAAAAAACTATAGAGGGAGTACAGATTTACATTAGAAAAAACTAGTTTGTTTTAGTTTTACTAGATGTACCTTTTTTAATAATTGGAGAAGTTTTGTCATTTTTATCTTTAATCTGTTCAATTAAATCCTCTTTAATCTCGTCAACTTTATCTTTAAATGTTTGTTTAGAATCATTATATTTAGTAACAACGTCCTCCCTATTTTCCTTTTTAGAGAAGTAAGATGTTAAAGTTCCTGTAACAACACCTGCTACGAATGTGAATAACAATTTACCTCCATTTCTTCTATTTTTGTTGGCCATTACTAATTGAATATACTATATTTTAAAAATTAAGTATATATTGAACATTAATATAGTGTAATTTGTTTCTCAACAATTAATTGAATATAATATCTTATATTGATAGAATAATTATATAACTTTATCTTTTTAATATGAAATTTCTAATTTTTGCTGGAGGTAATGGGACAAGGTTATGGCCTGTATCAAGAAAGAACTCTCCTAAACAATTTCAAAAATTTTTATCTTCAGAATCTTTGTTTCAGCAAAATTATAATAGATTGGCTAATCATTTTAATAAGAAAGATATTTATATAGTTGCTCCCTCTTCATATGAATCTATGATAAAAGCCGAAATTCCAGGAATTTTAGATTCTAATATATTACTTGAACCAGAAACTAGGGATACTTTTGCCTGTGTTGGATTTGCAGCATTTTTAATGGATGCAAAATTCAAAAATGAGGAAATTGCTATTTTATGGTCTGATTATCTAATTAAATATGATTTAGTTTTTACTAATGCACTAGAGAGTGCTTTTAAATACTCTAAATTACATAATAAGATTGTTGAAATAGATGTTAACCCCACGGATCCAAATGTTAATTTTGGCTATGTAAAAATTGGCGATCAGATAGATAATATAGGAGGTTTTAATATACATAAATTTTTAAGTTTTAAAGAAAAACCTGATTATAAGACAGCTAAAGAATACTTTGAGAGTTTTGAATATTTATGGCATACAGGGTTAACTGTTTTCCCAAATAATATGCTTATATCTTTATATATGAAATATGCAAAGGATGTATCATTATTTGAATCTATAACAAAAAGATACTTAAAAGGTGAAGATTTTACAGATTTATACTTAAAAATTGAGAAAATATCAGTTGATTATGCAATTTTGGAGAAAATAGATCCTAAAGATATAGTTGTAATTCCGGCTGATTTGGGTTGGTCTGATGTTGGAAATTGGAAATCCGTTAAAGAAGTTTTAGAAGAAGATTTTGACAGTAACGTTCTGCTTTCTGATGGCTTATTTGTAGATGCTGATAAGTCTATTGTTTTTTCTACAAATAAAAAGAAATTGATTACTTTAATAGGACTCTCTTCTGTTGCTGTGATAGATACAGAAGATGCATTATTAGTTTGTAATATAGATGATTCTCACAGAGTAAAAGAATTAATTGAAAAGCTCAAAGAAGAAAAAAAACACAACCTTCTCTAAACATTGATACTTTTTTTTGTTGTAGGAACATATTGTATGTTTTTTCCAAACAGTAACCTTGTTTGAGCATCAATAGCTGGGATTGAGGAGAATATTATGCTAACAAGAGGATAAGTCACCCATCCAACATATGAAAATGCATTCTTTAATATTTTCTCCTTACCCCTTTTTGGAGCAAGTTTAGCTTCAAAGAATAATATTATAACAACAAGTAATGTTGATACAGTCATAATTCTACTAATAAGTGAAGGCATAGTATAAGATAAGGACAATTTTTGATAATGACTATTGAGTTCAGGAATAAGATCTCCGAAAGTTATTATAATAGGAGCTAGAGATCTCTCAAAGGAATTTCGTAACTGTTGGAACAATAGATAAAACTTTTTATATCTTGAAAGTTCCTTATGTTGTATGACATTAGGTATGCTAAATGTCATTTCAGATGCACCCCATGCCCATCTACGTAATTGTTTATATTGTTCTTTTATACTTTTCCAGTATGTATCTGATAGCACTGCATCTCCAAATACAGGAATATATAAAGGAACAACTTGTGCGTCATTGCCATATTTAATTGTTGTTTTCCAGAATAACCTTTCATCCTCAGGTATTATATTAGTATCCCAATACCCTACTTCATTTAAAGATCTTAGGTTTATTGCATAACATGAAAAATTTATAAACCTTTCAGGTTTAAATGTAACTGCCATCTGCCATTGAGCAGCGAATGTGGCTATTATTCTTGATACAATAGGAACTTTCCATATATTGTTATAAAAAATAGGTATGGGTTGAAATATCGTTGAGTATCTTTTATCAGTTTTTAAAAATGTATATGTTAAGTATGCAAAGTAGTTGGGTTCATGTCTATAATCCGCATCATTACTTGTAATTAAAATATTCTCAGTAGGTATACCAAATTTTAAATTCTGTTTATAAAATTCTCTAGCTGCAAAATTTTCATTTGATGCCTTCCCTGCTATCTCATTACCTTCTAAAGTGTGAACTGTAATTATAAATTTATAAAAATCATTTTTATATATCTTTTGTAATTTTTTAGCAATTATTTCTCCATTAGGGAATTTTTTTTCAGTGGCAATTAATATAATTTTTCTCTCTTTTGGGTATATTGTTTTTTTACAAGCCTCAATAGTAGGAATCAGGATATTTTCACCTTCATTAGCTATTGGTATAAGTAAAACATTATATATATCCTTCCAAGATACATAATCTTTATCAAGTTTTTCTATCCAATCCACGTTCTCTACTTTTCCTATTCTTTTATTAGCCATGAAGACCAATACCATCATAGTTAATGATTGGTATACAAAATATGTAATATATAGAATAACTAGGTAAATAACTATAGTAGGTGCAGTAAATGATAGTATAAATATAATAATTATAGTCCCCCAAAGCATCAACCCTGGTATCATTTGTATGAACCTTTCTCTTTTTTGTATTTTATTAATATTTTGTCCGTACATAGAAACTTTTTATCAGATTCTGAATCAAGATTCTTTATTATAGGTTCTCAAATCTAGATGATTTCAATTATAGCACAATTATTGGATCTGGACCCTGATCCTTATAACTGGAATGATAGCTATGATAATGTTAAAATCCTATTTATGCAAGATACCGTAGATAATGACACACCTGCAATGATTGAGTACTATAAAATAAAGACAGATAATCCTGGTGCTGTAATTTTATTTCGTATGGGAGATTTTTATGAAATATTTGGAGAAGATGCAAAAATTTTATCAAAAATATTAAATATAACTCTTACATCTAGAGATAAAAATAAAAGGACTCCCATGGCTGGATTCCCTTATCATGCCCTAGACTCGTATATACCAAAAATGATGGAAAAAGGTTTGAGGGTTGCCATATGTGAACAGATAGAAGAAACTCCCACAAATTCAAAAAAGAGAATTATACGTAGGGAGGTTGTAAGAATAATCACTCCTGGAACAAATCTTGGCAGCTCTGATGATAATCCCATATCAAATAACTTTATATATTCTTTACACCCCGAAGGTAATAATATTTTTTCTTCCTCATTTATAGATTTTGCTGCTGGTAAATTTTATATATTAGATCTTATGAATGAAAAATCTCTAAGATCTTTTATAGCAACTATCAATCCTAAAGAAATTATTATCCCAGAAGGCCTTACCCTATCTCTTGGATCTCATCCAATTGGCTCTGAGTTTATTGGTTTTAAACAAATTCCATCTAATTATTTTAAGAAAGATTCTTTATATGAACATTTCCATCTTACTACGCTAAAAGGATTTGGTATAGATGACAATCATTTATCACTAAAAACTGCAGGAGCAATTATGTATTATATAAATGATACCCAGAAAGGTACTTTGGATCATATTAAAACATTGAGTCATTTTAAATCAAAGGATTTTATGATACTTGATGATACAACCCTGAAGAGTCTTGAGATAACCCAAAATTTGAAAGATAGGTCTTATAGAGGTTCCCTTTTTGAAACCTGTAATATGACCTCTACGACAATGGGTGCTAGGAAATTAGCTTTCTTTCTAACACACCCTTTGATGGACGCATCATTGATAGAGAGAAGACATAATGGAGTTTCAGAACTAATAGATTTAAAAATATATGATGAAATATCTTCAATACTTTCAAATATGCATGATATAGAAAGAGTATCAGCTAGGATAGGTACAACATCTGTCAGTCCAAGAGATATGATATCTCTTCTACAATCGATTAATGTGTCATGGGAACTAAATAAATATTTGAAAAATGTAAAGAGTGAAATACTAATAGATGTGTTAAATGCTATAAAAATAGATGAGAACTCCAATTTAAAAGGGCTATATGACTTAATAAATAGAAATATAGTTGAGTCACCGGCAATAAATATTAAAGATGGCGGATTTATAAAAGAGGGAGTAAGTGATGAACTTGATAGGTATAAAAAAATAATGCAGGACGGAAAATCATGGATTATATCTTTCCAGAAAGAAGAACAAGAAAGACTTCATATACCCTCTTTGAAAGTACACTTCAATAGGGTTTTTGGTTACTATATTGAAATATCAAATACAAACAAAGATAAAATCCCAGAAGATTATATACGTAAACAAACTTTAAAAGGTGTAGAGAGATACATATCTTTAAAACTTAAAGAATATGAAGATATGGTGATAAACTCCCAAGCTAGAGCTTTAGTTTTAGAAAATGATATATTGCAAGATCTGAAAATAAAGATTAAAGAATTTATACCTGTTATACAAACTTTAGCTGAAAATATAAGTACTTTGGATGTTCTTACTTCATTTGCTAAAATAAGTAGGCATTTAAATTTTACTAGACCTCAAATTAATCAGAATAATGAAAAGCTAGAAATAATCAAGGGTAGACATCCGGTTGTTGAATCTTTTATAGCTCCTAATCCTTATATACCTAATGATATTGTATTTGATAAAAACAGTAATATATTGATTATTTCAGGGCCTAATATGTCTGGGAAGAGTAGTATACTAAGGCAAACTGCATTAATAGTTATACTAGCTCAATCAGGGTCTTTTGTTCCTGCAGAAAAAGTTAGTATTCCAATATTTGATAGGATATTCACGCGCGTTGGCGCATCAGATAATTTATCTATGGGAGAAAGTACCTTTATGGTAGAAATGATTGAATCTGCTAATATTCTGAATAATGCAACAGAAAAAAGTTTGATAATTCTTGATGAGGTTGGAAGAGGTACCTCAACATATGATGGAGTTGCTATAGCATGGGCAATCATAGAATATATACATGATAATATAGGTGCGAAAACACTATTCGCTACTCACTATAATGAGTTATTAGTATTAGAAGATTTACTGCCAAGAGTTTTTAATATGCATGTGAAGGTTATAGAGAAAGATAAAAAAGTGATCTTTCTACGTACTTTAGAGAAAGGAGGTACTGATAAAAGTTATGGTGTTCATGTGGCATCTATTGCTGGGTTGCCTAGTGGAGTAATACAAAGATCATATGAACTACTCTCTGATTTTGAACACAATAAAACAAAATATAAAAAGAAATTATATGAACAAAGTATATTTACGGTCCCTCCAGAAGAAAGTTTGGTTGAAAAAGAATTAAAAGCAATTGATATAAACACACTGTCTCCTATTGATGCATTCAATAAATTATTAGAGATTAAAAAAAAGATTAAATAATATGATAGAAAGAGATATTTTATTAAGACTTAAAGAAAGTTTAGATAATAGAAAGACAACTATAGTATTAGGGGCAGCAAGAACAGGCAAAACTAGTATACTTGGTATTATAGAATATTATATAAAAGATAACAAAATAGGTGATTTTTTATATATTGATTTTAAAATATATAAAAATAACTATTCTAAATTTTTAATAGATCTAGATTCTAAGATTAAACAATTAAAAGAGAAAAAAGGTAACAAAAAATATTTTTTATTAGATAATTTAGATTTGAATAACCTAGAAAATAAATTAAATTTTAATGATATTTTTTATAAATGTATTATTACAAGAGGTTTATTCGATGTAGAAAATAGTAATAGTGTTGAGGTTTTAAAATTATACCCACTATCTTTTATAGAATTTGCAAGATATAAAACTAAGCATACTGATATACCTAAATTCTTTGATACTTACCCATTACTTGTTTTTGATATGTTTAATGAATACTTAAGGTTTGGTGGATATCCAGAAGTAATTTTGAAAGAAACAGTAGATGATAAAGTAAAAGCACTCAAAGATATATATATTAGATCTATAGAAAAATCAAAATTTAGAGATGTACCAGGATTAGTAGATTTTGTTATATATATCTCAAATAAGTCCGGAAGAAATATACATACTAAATTTTTTTCTATGCTTAATATATTTAAGCCCCAGGATGTTATGGATTATATAATTCATCTTAAAAAAATAGGTTTGATATTTGAGTTATTTGATCTAAATGATCAAGATTTTTCAATCTATTATTTTATAGATATTGGTTTACGTAATTATATACTAAATGAAAATTCAATAGAAAAACTTGATGATGATCATTATTTGTTTTCGAATCTTGTATTTATTATATTACTCAACATTTTTTCAAACGATAAAGAAATCATATCAATAAAATATTTAAGAGGATATAAAAGGACACGCCCTGAGATTGTAGTTACAAAGAAAACTGAGCATGTTATTATAAGACCTAAAATATGGAATAGGTTAGATCATATTAATGATACAATAATCTCATATATGAGTGATAGTAAGTTTAGAAATTTATTTATAGTAACTATAGCCGGATATGATACATTATTTTATGAAGATAGAAAAGTTAGTATAATACCGTATTATGAACTTTTTTATCTAGACCTTTTTTCAAATGATCAAAATACTACAAGAAAATTTAGCAAATAAGATAGCAGCAGGTGAAGTAATTGAAAGACCGTCTTCTATACTGAAAGAATTATTAGAGAACTCAATTGATGCAGGAGCTTTAAACATTACTGTAAATATTAATAATTTAAATATTAGAGTTGATGATGATGGTGAAGGTATGAGTAAAGAAGATCTAACTCTGTCTGTTGTAAGATTTGCTACTTCTAAAATTAAGGAGGAGTCAGATTTATATAATATACAAACGTTTGGGTTTAGGGGTGAAGCCTTACCCTCTATAGCTTCTGTTTCAAAAATGAAATTGGCATCAAAATTTAAAGATAATAAGGATTCATATATGCTAGAAATAGAAGGCGGCAAGATTATTGATATATCTGAATTTCCTATTCCAAAAGGAAGTTTTGTAGAAGTTAGAGATCTTTTTTTTAATACTCCTGCAAGGTTGAAATTTTTAAAAAATCAAAATACTGAGTTTAAATATATGCTAGATGTATTTGAGAAATCCGCACTATCGAATCCTTTAATACACTTTAAACTTTTAAGAGATAACAAAGTAATATATGACATGTATCCAGAAGACATTAGAAAAAGGTTTACTACTATACTACCTAAAAATAATTACCAATTTATAGATATAGATTTATATACATTTGGGATTAAGGTTAAAGGTTATATAGCATCTTTGCAAAATACAAGGCCTACTAGAGATCTATTATATATGTATATAAATAAAAGACCTATTTTTAATAATGTTATTGGGAAAGCCATCATTGATGGGTGTGGAAATCTACTTGAAAGAGGTAAATATCCTATTATTGTATTATTTTTAGATGTTCCTAATGATAGTATTGATGTTAACGTACATCCTAGAAAATTAGAAGTTAGATTCAAAGATTCTTCTAATATTTTCAACATCGTAAAAACAGCTGTAAACAAATCCATAATGGATAAAAAATTCCAGGAATTCATTCCAAGGGAATTTGGTCCAAGAGAATTGATTCCAAATAGTATAGATTCAGGATCAAGAGATTTTAAATCTACTGGATATACTGTAAATACAAAAGAAACCCAATTTAATAGAGAATCCCGCGGATCTGGATCCCGCGGATCTTCATACTCCTTATTCCAAGATAGTAGTTTTGTACAAAATGAGTTATATAACATAAATGTTTATCAGTTATATGATAAATTTTTAGTTCTTGAAAAAGATGAAGGTATAGAGATAATAGATCAGCATGCAGCATCAGAAAGAGTCAGATTTGAAGAGATTAAAAGGAACATAAAAGATAATAATGTAGAAAAACAACAACTTTTAATCCCCTATTCTATAGAGTTATCCAAAAAAGATTTTATTGAAATTAAATCAAAAATTGATATATTAAAATCAATAGGGTTAGACCTAGAAGTATTCGGAGATAATATAATAAATGTTACTACAATACCTATTTTTCTGAAGGATTCTAATATACAAAATATAATACATGAGATAATAGAAGATATAGAGAGTCCTAATTCTAAAAGTTATGATGCCGAGATTAATATCTTTATAGCTACAATTGCATGTCATTCAAGTATTAGGTTTGGAGACCATCTTGAGATTCATGAGATGCAAAAATTAGTTGTGGATTTAAGGAACTGTGAATACCCTTTTACATGTCCTCATGGTAGACCAACGACTTTTGAGATTCCAAGAAAAGAGTTATATAAAAAATTCAAAAGGAATTAATCACCTTACAGTAACACTTTTTGCTAGATTCCTTGGTTTATCAGGATCGTTTCCTCTTAATATGGTTAAATGGTAAGCTAATATTTGAATAATTGTAGTTGAAATTACCCACCAGCTAGTACCTTTGTATGGAACGTGGATATAATCATCAAAAATTGGATCTTTTTTATATGTTATTCCTATGGTAAAAGCACCTCTAGATTTCACTTCTCTTGCGGCAGATATTATAGATTGGTAAGTACTATCGTTAGGAGCCAATAAAATACAAGGTATATTTTCTTTAATTAAAGCAAGTGCTCCATGTTTTAACTCTCCAGCATTGAAAGCTTCTGCATGGATGTAACTGCCTTCTTTGATCTTGAGCGCAGCTTCTAAGGCTATTGGAAAACTTTGACCTTTTCCTAAAGAAAATAAATAATCACAATCACTTATTTTCTTTGCTATATCAATGAATTTTTTTTGAGAATTTAAAGATAATAGATCATTAATACCATCTATTGTATATTTAATATTTATCTCACCTGTTTTTATATCTTTACTTAGATTATGGTAAGTTAATGTTAATATACCTAATGTTGCTATAAAAGACTTTGTCGCTATTACTGATCTTTCTACTCCGGCATTAATAGGTATACATATATCAGATTTTCTTTGTAAGCTTGAGAAAATAGAGTTAGTTATTGATACTATTCTCATATTATTAGATTTTGCTATTTCTATACAATCTAGAATATCTAAGGTTTCTCCACTTTGTGATAATGCTATTAAAAGGCTTTCTTTTTCCATAGTTTTTATAAAATATGGAAATTCAGAAGCTATAAATACTTCGCTTGAAATACCTATTGATGTGAGCATATATTTAAAATATAAAGCCAAATGATAAGAGCTTCCTGCTCCTATCATATAGATATGCTTTGATTTTTTTATCTCGCTGGTTAATATAGTTATATCTGACAATGATGTATCTAAAATCAGTTTTAAAACATTAGGTTCTTGTTCTATCTCTTTTAATAACCATGTTTCATTAGGTTTTAGAGTATCTTCTATATTATCTATATTAACATTAATTTGATTGAGAACAACTTCTAATCTTGTAATAATATCCATTATTTTGAAACCTTCTTTGTTAATTTTTACCAATTGATTATTTTCCAATATTACAAAATTCTTTGAAATTCCTGCTAATGAAGGTAAATCTGATGATAAGTATGTCCCATCATTGCCACATGTTACTATAATAGGAGATCCATTCGTTATACCTATTATTTCTCTATTTTGTAAAGATAAAACTACAAAAGCATTAATTCCAGATATCTTATTGAATGTATTGATAACTGCATCTTCTAGATTTCTCCCTAATGATAACTCTTCTTCAATTTCGTGCGACAAAACTTCAGTATCTGTTTCGGAAATGAATACATGACCTTTTTTTGAAAGGTCGTCTTTCAGTTTTTTGAAATTTTCTATAATGCCATTATGAACAACAGAAATATTTTTTGTACAATCATAATGTGGATGTGCGTTGGTTTTAGTTATATTTCCAGAGGTAGCCCATCTTGTGTGACCTATACCTATATGGCTATTTTTAAACTTTACATTTTCTTTTACAGGACCAATTTCTTTTGTATTTTCAATCTTTTCATTTGTTACAATAGATATTCCCCAGGAATCATATCCTCTGTATTCTAACTTCTTCAAGCCTTGTAAAATTATACGTCCAGTATTATTAGATTCTCCTATATATGCATATATTCCACACATAAATTCATGATAACACTATATATATTTTTTTAAAAATTCTCCTGTGTAACTATTTTTTTCTTTTAGAAGATCTTGAATTTTGCCCTCAAATATTAAATTTCCTCCATTCTCTCCCCCATCCTTTCCTAAATCTATTATCCAGTCAGCCATTTTAATGACATCCATATTATGTTCTATTATAACTATAGAATTGCCTTGATCTACTAGTCCATTTATAACTATTAAAAGTTTTTTTATATCATCAAAATGAAGTCCAGTTGTAGGTTCATCAAGAATATATAATGTTTTTCCTGTAGCTTTTCTTGAAAGTTCTGTAGCTAATTTTATTCTTTGAGATTCTCCTCCAGAAAGTGTTGTTGCAGGTTGTCCTAATTTCATGTATCCCAGTCCTACACTATTTAGTGTTTCTAGTTTTACTTTTATAGAGTGAATATTATCAAAAAATATGATACCCTCACTTATAGTCATATCCAATATTTCCGCTATATTTTTACCCTTATATGTTATTGATAATGCCTCTTTATTATATCTTTTACCCCTACATACATCACATGTAACATATACATCAGGAAGAAATTGCATCTCTATCTTTATAATACCGTCTCCTTTACAATTCTCACACCTTCCTCCTTTGACATTAAAACTGAATCTTCCTGCCTTGTAACCTCTCATTTTAGATTCTCTAGTTTGAGCAAATATGTCTCTTATTATTGTAAACATATTGGTGTATGTAGCAGGGTTAGATCTCGGAGTTCTTCCAATTGGAGATTGGTCAATATCTATAACCTTATTTATTTTCTCAACCCCTGTAATATCTTCATATTCACCTACTTCTTTTTTAGTATGATAGATAACATTAGATAAATATGGATATAAAATATCATTTATAAGGGTACTTTTGCCAGATCCTGAGACTCCTGTGACTATTGTTAAAACACCTAGGGGAATTTTAACAGTTATATTTTTTAAGTTATGTTCTTTTGCACCCTCAACTGTGATAAAATCTGATATAGTTCTATGTTTTTTTGGAGTTTCAATTTTTTTAGTGCTGTTTAAATATTCTCCAGTAACCGAGTTTTTATCATTTTTAATTTCATCATATGTTCCTTGTGATATAACCTCACCTCCCATAACACCTGCTCCTCTTCCCATATCTATTATAAAATCTGCATTTTCCATCGTTTCTTTATCATGTTCTACTACAATCACACTGTTACCTAAATCTCGTAAATCTTTAAGGGTAGATATTAATTTTAAATTATCTTTTTGGTGAAGACCAATTGATGGTTCATCTAGTACATATAAAATACCAGATAATCTAGACCCTATTTGGGATGCAAGCCTTATTCTTTGAGCTTCTCCTCCTGCTAATGTTCTTGATGAACGTGACAAAGATAGGTAGCCTACTCCAACAGAAGAAAGAAATTTTATTCTTGCTTCTATTTCTTGAAATATTTGTTTAGATATAAACTTTCTATTCTCATCCAGATCTTTTTTACTCCCATCTAACCATTGTAGAAAATTATCAATAGATATCTGGCTTACTTGGTGTATAGGATTATTATTTATTCTTACATTCTGTGCATACTTATTTAATCTTGCACCACTGCAAAGATTACAAACCTTTTCTATCATATATTCCTCTATTTCTCTCTTCTTTTGATCAGAACCATTTTCATATTTATCTTTTAAATATTCTATTATTCCATGGAATTCTACTTTATAGTTTCTTCTGCTTTTAAATTTGGGTTTATATGATATCTCATACTTAGTATTTCCTGTCCCATACAATAATATATTTCTCTCTTTTTCATTATATTGACTAAAAGATTTTGTTAAAGGTATATTTTCCGCTTTAGACACTTCTTCCAATATTTTAATGATCCAAGAATTTTCATAATTTGTTATCTCATGAGTCATAGGATATATAGCACCTTCCATTATTGTAAGGTTGGGGTTGTATATGGTATCTAAGTCTATTATTTTTAACATTCCAAGTCCTCCACATTGTTGACAAGCACCATAAGGAGAGTTGAAAGAGAATAGATTAGGTTGAATCTCTGGAATTGCTAATCCACATTTTGGACAAGATAAATTTTCTGAGAATAAGGTGTCTGTATTGTCATCTATGTTATTGATTATTACTTCACCTTCAGATAAATTCACTGCGTTCTCTATAGATTCAGAAACCCTTGTCCTTGTTTCCTTACTATCATTATCCTCACTTTTTATGATTACTCTATCTACAACAAGCTCTATATTGTGAATCTTGTATCTTGATAATTCTACTTCCTCATCTAAAGATATTAATTTACCATTGATTCTTGCTCTTTGATAACCTTTTTTAAAAAGCGATAATAAAAGATCTTTATATTCTCCCTTTTTATTCTTTATTATTGGAGATAAAATTAAAATTTTTCTATCCTTAATTTTCCATACGGTATCTACTATCTGTTCAATTGACTGGCTTTCAATCTTTACATTACAATCTGGACAATAAGGTATTCCTATTTTTGAATATAGTAATCTTAGGTAATCATATATTTCTGTTATTGTTCCCACAGTAGACCTGGGGTTTCTACTAGCAGTTTTTTGATCTATTGAAATTGCGGGTGAAAGACCATCTATGTATTCAACATCAGGTTTTTCCATAACACCTAAAAATTGTCTTGCATATGAGGATAGTGATTCAACATATCTTCTTTGTCCTTCTGCATATATAGTATCAAATGCTAGAGAGGATTTTCCTGACCCAGATACACCTGTAATAACTACCAGTTTTCCTTTTGGAATATCAACATCAATATTCTTTAAATTATGTTCTTTAGCTCCTTTTATTATTATTTTATCCATAAATGAGAAATATTGGATCCAGATCTTTGGATCAAGATCCTTATATTTTAAGTCCACCTATTCTATCACAAAACTAACACTTTATTCCATTTTTATAATTATATGATGGAGGATATTAATTTAACCAATACATTTTAGAAGTTGAGTCTATATTACTTCCACGTGTGACATGTTGCAAATCTGAAAAATTCAGACTGTTCTTTTTATGATTAACTGTAACTTTCACTACAGCAATATCGAAAGAGTTGTTCATTAGAGTCATAAATGCAAGATTGTTGCCGGAAGGAGACCATGTGGGATGAGACTCCATACCAACATAGACAGTTTGTAAGGTTTTTTTATAAGTATTAAAACTGGAAGTTTCTGTATGTGTTAATATATTCTGCAGATTAAACTGCATAGTATATAAGTTTGCATTATTAGGACCTTTTCTTTCCAAGAATGCCAAATATTTACCATTAGGAGATAATCTTGGCTGCATAGCTTCTGATTTTAATGGAGTAACAGGATATGATTGACCAGTCTGAAAATCATAAAGCATTATTTGAGAATCTGGCTGAGCAAGATTCGAAGTCCAATATATATAACTAGTATATAAAATAAAATTCGGATTTGGCCATGTAACGCCTGCATCTCCTCCTGTAAATGGGTTAGGATTAACAAGATCAGTTTCTCCATAATAGTTTGGCCCCAATGCTTGGTTTGTAGATAGATAAGTTTGACTTGCAGATATTTGAAATATCCCCATTCCTGCAACTGGGACTCCAGTAAAAATTTTCTCTAAGTTTGTTAAATATGCTATATATTGACTATTTGGAGAATATGTTGGAGTTGCAGACCATAATTCATTATTGATATTTGAGTCTCTCCAATTTACTATTCTAGTAACACCTGTTCCATTTATATTCATTTGATATAAATTTGAGAAATTAGTATGGAAATGTATATATGCCACCTTTTGACCATTTTTAGAAATTGCTATATCTGATACATCATTTGTATATGTAACCTGTTTTACCTTATTTCCTGTGATTTCCCATAAATTGTTATTTTTTACAAAATATAACACTCCTTTTAGATTATATTCATTGGTTAGATTAACAGTTTTAGAATTATATGATTGCAGAGCCTTAGGATTTAATATTGCTGATAATACACTAAAGTACCTTATAACTAAATAAACAAAAATGGCCAATATAAGGATTAGAAAAATATATTTAATCTTAAACCTGCGGGTGCTATTAATTGTATTTCCTTTATAATTTTTATAATCCATACTTCTAGTTTCCATATAGCTTTGAGAATAAATTATTAATTGCTGTCCAATTAGGTGATACTATGTCCTGTGTAATATACTGTCCAGTTGTTGGATCATAATTTGTAGTTGTGGATAAAGATGAGTATTTAGGAGGAGATAGTATTATAGACTGTATTGGTACAGATCCCATACTTTTTTCCATTGCTGCTAAAGAAATTATATTGGGAATAGTCATATCTGTTCTTACATATTGTGTAAGGGAGTTAAATAATGATGGGATAGCAGATAATGTTGTAGTAGTTTCTAGTTTCTTCTTTAGAATAGTTAAAATTTGTTGTTGTCTTTTTGCTCTCCCAAAATCTCCTTGCAAATCTCCATGTCTTGATCTTACATATTCCAAGGTTCTAAATCCATCCATATATTGTGGAGATGGAGATATATACAAGTTTATTAAGTTATTAATTAATTGAGGGTTCCCTGTTAGGTCATTAGGGTAAGCCCAATCCATTACAGGATGTGTAGGTGTTACATATACTCCTCCAAATTTATTTATAACATTTATAAAGCCGTTTAATCCAATCCATGCATAGTAATCTATCTTTATTCCAAAATATTGTTCTACTACTTGTCTTGTTAATTGTATTCCTCCAATTTCAGATACAGTATCAAATTTTGAATATCCTCCATTTAGTGTATACCCTGGTATTTTTATCCAGAAATCACGAGGTATTGATATAAGATAAAACTTTTTTGTTGATGGGTTTATACTTGCTATCATCATAGTCTGAGTAAGTAGTTGTTTAGGGTTAAATTTTGCATCTGAATCAGAGCCAAGAATCAGAATGTTTGTAAATGTGTTACTGGTGTTGTATTTATATTTCAATGTTTGCTCTACCTTTGTTTGTTTTATAGTATTCCCAGTTATTTGGAATAAATCAGATATAACTTGAAGATAACCAGATTTTAAAAGTAGGAAAAATATTATTAGTACGAATATAACAAAAATAGATAAACATCCTAACCACCGTCTCTTTTTTCTTTTTAGAGGTTTCACTATTGAAGGTTGCACATTTTGGTGTCTCACATCTTGATGTTGTGCAGATTTCAAGTTGTCAAAATCTATTACCATGATAATTAAATCTTAAGTTAGTTTAATTTCTCTAATCTTATCTCTTATTGAGGCTGCTTTCTCGAACTCCATATTATCAGAATATTTTTTCATCTGTCTTTTGAGTTTGGATACTGTATCCTTTGTATCAGAAATTTCTTCTAGATTCAAATCTCTCGCTTCTTTATCATTAGATCTTTCAAGTTGTATATCTATATTTTTTGTTATACCCAGAGGTTTGAATCCATATTTCTTGTTATAATCTAACTGGATATTTCTTCTTCTTGTAGTTTCCTTTATTGCCTCTTTCATAGAATCAGTCATTATGTCTGCGTACATTATGACATTCCCACTAACATGTCTTGCTACTCTACCCATGGTTTGTATAAGGCTTTGTTTTGATCTTAAAAAACCTTCTTTGTCTGCATCAAGAATAATCATTAATGATACCTCTGGTAAATCCAATCCTTCTCTTAAAAGGTTTATTCCAACCAATACATCATAAGTTCCTAGTCTTAAATCACGTAATATTTCTGTCCTTTCAATCGTATGTATTTCACTATGAAGATACTGTGTTTTTAAATTATGATCTACGAAATATTGAGATAATTCTTCTGCCATTTTTTTTGTTAGAGTTATAACAATAGTCCTCTCTTTCTTTTTTATTCTTTTATCTATTTCCTTCTTTATATCATCAATTTGATTCTTTGTTGACCTTACCTCTATTGTAGGGTCAACTAATTTGGTTGGTCTTATTATTTGTTCTACAATACCATTTTTAGGATAACCTTTTATATCTTTTGTGCTAACACTTGATATTTTTATCTCATAATCGTTAGGTGTGGCAGATACATAGATTGCTTGGTTAATCTTCTTTTGGAACTCGTCATATCTTAATGGTCTATTGTCTATTGCTGATGGTAGTCTAAACCCATAATCTACCAGTGTCTTTTTTCTTGCATAATCACCTTTATACATTCCTCTAATTTGTGGGATTGTCATATGACTTTCATCAATGATTAATAAGTAATCTTTCGGAAAAAAATCTAGAAGTGTGTATGGGGCTGATCCTTGAGCCCTACCCTCTAAATGTCTAGAGTAATTTTCTATTCCTTGGCAATAACCCATTTCTTCTATCATTTCAAGATCAAACCTTACTCTTTGCTCTAACCTTTGAGCTTCTACTAGTTGGTTATTTTTTTTAAAATACAGAACTCTGTCATTCATTTCTTGTCGTATATTAACAATAGCTTTTTTGATTTTTTCATCTTTTACTAGATAATGTTTAGCTGGGTAAATATATATTTCATTGTATTCTTCAATTATAGCTCTTGTTAGTGGATCAACAAGTGTAATCGATTCAATTTCATCATCAAACATCTCAATTCTTATAACATTTTCTTCATATGGTGGGAAAATTTCAATAATATCTCCTTTTACTCTAAAAGTTCCTCTTTGGTACTCTATGTCATTTCTTGAATATTGAATATTGTTTAAAAAAGTAAAAAGTTCATGTCTTTTAATTTTATCTTTTTTGGATATTAATACTTTTAATTCATTATATTCATCTGGGGAGCCTAATCCATATATGCATGATACAGACGACACTATTATTACATCATTTCTTGATTGTAAAAACTGAGTTGCTTTGTTCCTGTATTTTTCAATTTCTTCATTTACTCTAGTTTCTTTTTCAATATACATATCCTTTGTTGGTATGTAAGCTTCTGGCTGGTAATAATCATAATATGATACAAAATAGGCTACGGCATTCTGAGGAAAGTAATTTTTAAATTCTGAAGCTAATTGTGCGGCTAAAGTCTTATTGTGTGCTATTACAAGTGTTGGTTTACCTATATTTGCTATTATGTTAGACATTACAAAAGTTTTCCCTGACCCAGTGACACCCATCAAAGTTTGATGTTTGGCTCCTTCTTTTAGACCTAGAGTTAGTTTTTCTATTGCTTTAGGTTGATCTCCCTCTGGTTTATATTCAGATATAAGATTGAAATTATTTTTGGGCCCAGTCCCTTTGGTACTAGTACCTTTGGAACTAACTCCTTTAGATTTAAATTCTACCATTAGATTATTTTATCATAGTTATTAAATTTTACATTAAAGTAATGTTATTTATATTCTTTTAAGCAATAATTATTTTTATTATACCGTCTATATTTGACATATTATTAATATTTATATATCATTGTGTAGTATTATTAAAGAATCTAATGGCAAAATTCACAAAAGATAAAACAGATAATGTTGTAGATGTAGCAGAAACAAAAGCTC
>JAJZDR010000035.1 GCA_021805885.1 bacterium
CTCCAGCTCCAATACCGTTTTCAATATCAAATTCATTTTGACATTCTAAACATGTAACTTTCATAATTTTGTAAAAATAAAATAATTACAATGAATATATCAGAAATTGAAGAGAAAATAAAGATTAGCTAATATCTTTATTCAAAATACAATAGAAAATAGTGTTAAGTATTTTGAATATACCTTTAAAAGTGTTAAAAATTTGTATCAACCTTTGATATGAAGTCTAACCATATAGCTGAGAGTGTGTGCCAATTAATGCAAAAATTATTACTTCTTCTCCACGTTTAATATACAGAGCTCTTATATCACCACTTATATCCATACTCCAATGTCCAGTAAATTTTCCCTTCAGTGGATGGACTCTAAGTTTTTGATTAGTTGGATCAACAACAAAAAGCCTAAACCTTTCATCAAATTGTTTTTGGAATTTTATTGGTAACTTCTTATACTGCTTCTTAAATTTCGGCATGTATTGAATAGTCATAGTATTTACTTTTTAAGATCTGTAAGGAACTCTTCTACATCATCAAACTTTTTACTAACCTTCCCAGCTTTTAATTCTGTTTCAATCTCAGCTATAAATTTTTCAAGTTTAGGAGTCATAAGTTCTGGAGCATAGAGTTCAATTCTACGAGTTGTCGCAACTTGTCTCAAGTAAGCATTTACTAAAGTGCTGAGAGTTAATCCCGTACTTTTAGCTACTTCCTGAGCAGAAGTTTTAACATTTTGATCTAATTTAACGCTTATAACTGTGGTACTCATACTACAGATTATATACCTTGTAGGTAATTTTTGTCAATTGGTATCTATGGTCCAAACAATTATTGTTATAGAAACACGTAATATTATTACATTATTATTGAGGGATAAGTGCATACATTGGACTTCCTGGTAACCATTTTCTGAATCCTGATTTTGCCTGTTTTATATTGTTATTAAATGGTAAATTTATCCATGGATCCATCCATTCTTCTCCATGTCTTATTAAATAGTTACCAACTGTATAGTGTTTTGATCTCCGAATTAAAACTATTGCTCCTTCTTTATAAATAAGCTTGCGTATATGTGGCTTTACATAATAGGACTTGTAGATTTTGTTGTATTTGTTAAGAGCTTTAGTTAAATCCCTTATCCAGAATCTATTACTGGTTGCTTGCTCATAACCAAGATAGTCTACTGCTTCCTTATATGTAATTTGAAACACAAATGCAAAGCAGGCAATTCCGCATCCATATTCAAACTCTTGAGTTATACTTTTTCTCATAACTTGAAGTATAGCTTTTATATTTTTTATATACAAGACAATAAAGTGCAAGAACAACAATAACCCTATAAAGAATGTCTTTTATGATAAAAATTATTTCTTAGTTTTTCTATATCATTATTAGACATTTTAAAATCCAAAAATTTTAAGTTTTCTTTCATAGGAGGAATGTATATAGTGAACTACCACGACCTGACGGTCATAGCTTCTGCCTTCACTAAAACAGGTAGCCCCATTTCTCCAGCAAGGGCAATTCCTGCCCTGAGTATATTTAAACTTGCGTTGTAATCCCTATCCGCAATATATCCGCACTCCTGACAGATGTGCGTTCGCACTGAAAGAGATTTTTGTACCAACGCTCCGCACTGGCTACAGTTTTGAGAGGTGTATCTTGGATTCACTTCAACTATATGCGACCCAGCACCTTCCGCCTTGTATCTCAAGTAGTTGAAAAATATACCCCACGAAGCATCTGAAATAGACTTTGCTAAATGTCTATTCCTGAGCATATTGTTTATTTTAAGTTTCTCAATGGCTATCAAATCATAATCTGCATACTTATTACTAACCTTATGCAAAAAGTCTTTTCTCTGTCTCGCCACTTTTAAGTGTGCTTTTGCAAGAAGCTTTATTGCTTTCTTCCTTTGACTACTTCCCTTAACTTTTTTACTGACTTGTCTTTGTCTTTGAACTAGCTTTTTTTCCGCAAGCCTGTAAATTTTAGGAGGGTTAATACTATTGCCTTCACTATCAAATACATAGCTTTTTAACCCCATATCAAGCCCTATAGCAGATTTAATCCCTACTTTCTTTTTGGTAAATTCATTTTCACAAGTTACCTGCCAGTACCAGCCATCGACTCGCTTTAATAGTCTTCCTTGTTTCGGGTTTACTAGCTCCTGTCCACCTTTAATTTTTATATCCATCTTCCAAATTCTCAACTTACCATTTTTTAAGTAGCCATCTGTTTTATACTGACGAAGAGGGATTATGTTCCATCTTTGATAAGGTTTAAATCTTGGAAAACCGTTACCTCTTTTAAAAAACGCCTTATAAGTAATATCTAACTTACGAAGGGTTGACTGTACAACGCTTGCAGGAAGTCCTTCATAACCTTTATAAGTTTTTGCCTGCTCATAATAGTTAATAGACTTACCATTTTTGTTATAGACTGTAATACGCTCTTCAAGAGCAGTATTGTATAGATGTCTCGAAGTATTGAGAATTACCTCAACTACTTGTTTTTGGTTTTTCTTCAAATATATCTTGTACTCTATCGTTTTCATACTTGAATTATTTTAATGGATCCATTAAAATAATTCAAGAACAATTCATCCCACAACTTTACAGTCGGGGTTTTCTTGCTAAACTTAAGAGCAATAAATAAAATATAGAAAAAATATTAACTACAATAAATACATGAACCTAATGAAAGAAAATTTAGAATATAATCATACAAAAATAGAGAAAAAATGGAAAGAAAAATGGTATAAAGACAATCTTTATAAAACAGATTCATCTTCACTAAAACCAAAGTTTTATATACTAGATA
>JAJZDR010000079.1 GCA_021805885.1 bacterium
CTACTTCATTAGAAGGAGAATTGGAAGATGAGAAATATTGTACTTCTCCCCACACTGCTCCATTCAAAGTTGTTACAGCTCCTGTAGCTGGTGTTACCGCAGGAGCGCATGCTGTAGCTGTGGTTGATGGATATATGCAAAATGCTACATAGTAGTTACCTGTAAGTAGATTACCATTACTATTTTCAAGTCTACCTTGGTAATTTAGATATGGAGCAGGGGATGCATGAATGCTCTTTATGGGGAGAGTACTAACAAAACACCCTAAAACTAAGGCTATAAATGCCAATATTAATATCTTTGTATATATCCTATCTCCCATTAAGTCTAGACTCTCATATAACTATGCTTTTATATATATAATATATATAATTTCAAACTCCTAGTCAATGGATCTTGGTCATGTTTTAAGAAGGATCAAGATCCTTTGCTTATTCATAATTTTTTTGAGATAATTCTATACGTCATGAAAAAACATCCAGGTGTACAATATTCAGGTATAGATGAAAGTGTAGATATCACACACCACGATACAACTAAAATAGGCCAGATGGACCCAGGTTTCATGTTTGTAATAGATGGTGGACATAAACTTCATGGAGAAGTGTCATTACTTGGAGGAAAAAATACAGTGTTGCCTTTAATCTGTGCTACTCTTCTTACAAAGGAGCCTTGTATTATCAAAAATGTTCCAAAGATATCAGATGTACGTAATCTACTTAAAATATTAAAACTTCTAGGAAGTGAGATTGAATATATAACAACGGGGCACGCCCCAGGGAGGCAAGCCTCAAAAGATGATATAAGGATAACCAATAATAATCTTGTCTACACGGATAGTATATTTCCATATATAGAGAAATTACGTGGCTCAGTACTTTTACTTGCACCATTTATTATTAGATTTAAAAATTTCAAATTTAGATATCCTGGGGGTGATAGGATAGGATCTAGAGAACTTTCTGCTCATTTTAAAGGATTTGAATCTCTAGGTGTAGAAGTATCTTTTTATGATGACTATTTTGAAGTCTCACTAAAAAAGGATAAGCCAATAGGGCATTTAGCAGGGCACCTAGGTGCAGAGCATCCAGATGCAGGGACTGATATTTTTCTATATGAACCTTCTGTTACTGCTACAGAGAATTTAGTCATGCTCTCCTCGCTAGCACAAGGTATAACTGTAATTGAGAACTCTGCCTGTGAACCTCATGTTGTAGAACTATCTAAAATGTTAGTTTCAATGGGCGCAAAAATAGAAGGTATAGGTACAAACGTTTTAAAAATATATGGCGTGGAAAGTTTAAAAGGCACTTCATATACTGTTATAAAAGATATAGTGGAGATTGTTACATATATTGTTTTTGCGTTGATGTCTGGTGGTGATATAACAATTCTAGATACTTATCCACAATACATGAAATCTATATTTTATGTCTTTGAAAAGTTCAATATAAAGATTGATATTGTTAAAAATAAAGGTAAGTTTAACATACATGTTCCAAGTAACCAGGATATGTATTTTAGGACAGATCTTGGATTTAATAATTTGGGTATATACACTCATCCTTATCCTGGATTTCCTACAGATTTACTTTCCTTATTCATCGTACTTGCCACAAAAGTAAAGGGGAATGTACTATTTTTTGAAAAAATGTATGAAAATAGATTAAAATTTGCACTCCCACTAGAGGTTATGGGTGCTAAATTTGAGTTTATTGACAGTAATAGAATTATTGTTAAAGGAGGTGTAGAATTGAAGGGTTCTGAGAATCAAGGTTCACAGAATCAAAGTTCCAGGAACCAAGGTTCAGAGAACCAAGGCTCACAGAACCGAGGCTCTGTCTTGGCTACTCCAGTCTTGACGGTTCCTGATATCAGAGCAGGTGTTGCATATGTTGCTGCAGCATTGTCAGCAGATGGAGTATCAAAGGTGTATAATGTAGAACATATAGATAGGGGATATCCTCATATAGAGAAAACATTGCAGTCTCTAGGGGCAAGCATAAAGCGTATAAAAAGGGTCTAGATCCAATGAAAACAAATATTAGAAAACTTGTAAAAAACATTCTTGTATTTTTAACTAATAAAATCATAAAAAAAAATGATATTAAGATAGTTTCTGTTTTTGGCAATTATTCTTCGGATGTTGCGGTTGAAGGTATTTATCATGTATTTAAAGAAAATGGGTTCACAGTAAGAAGAAATTATGTATCTTTTGAAAGAGATATAGATATTCCAATATATATATTAACCAACCTGGAAAATTTTTCTTTCTTTAATTTCATTTTAGCTTTATTTAATTTTACTATTTCATATTTGCGTCTAGATGCTTTTCAAAAAAAATATAAAAATTCTTATGTTATTCTAGATCTAACCACCTATAGCCCTTCTGTTGTTAAATATTATTCTAGGTTTATACACTCTGATATATGCGTATTTTTAGATATCACACAAAAATCACTCATATATCAAAATAAAATAATAGAAGATTCTAAGCATACTGCAAGAATAGTCATAGATGGAGATTCAAAACTAAAATCATCGCTATCTTATGATATATCAAAAAAAGTTTTCTCTTTTGGTAAAGGAGTTCACAATTCATTAATATACCAAAATCATGAAGATTTAATACATATATCATATAATGAAGATGTCTTTGAACTTAAAAATACATATAAAGAATCAGGATCTATAGGAAGCGGTGCAAAAGACTTAGATTCAAAAATTGTAGCAGCCATAGCTTTAACATCACTTGAGAAAGGCATATCTTTCCATGGCGTAATGGCTGGACTGGCATCTTTTAGCCTACCTCATAGA
>JAJZDR010000010.1 GCA_021805885.1 bacterium
TTTCATAAAATACTGGAGTGTATTCTGTTTGTGTTGTATCAACTTTTTTATACTTGTTCATTATATTACCTCCTGATAGATCTCCAATCATTCCTGATTCACTTTGTCCATTTGTACCTTTTATTTCAAATTCTAAATTCTCAATGTTGTCTCCTTTAGATGTATTACTATCTTCTTCGTTTATCACGAATGACATTATATATTCTATTATTATATTAATACCCCATTTTATTGAACGTAGTGCCTCAACAAAAGAAAAAGATATAGCCATCAGGAATGATATGACAATAATAGGAATAAGTATTATAAAAGATCCTATTTTAGTAAAATGGGTTATCATAACTTGAGACAATAAATATCCTATAGCTCCACCAAGTTTACCTTCTCCAGACAATGTTAAGGATAAATTTGATGGGTATAAAACATTCAAAAATGCCAATGCTGAGAGCATGAAGATTATAATTCCTGAAATTGCAGAAACTGTGTTAAATTTTATTTTGGTACCTAAAAATCTTAAAGATAAAAGGAATGCGAATATGGCAAATATTATTATTCCATAACCCAATGATAAATAGATAAAGTTTAGAAAAGCTATATGGGTAAAAGCTCCTATAAAAGACAGAAGCGATAGAATCATTAAAATTATGCCTATAATGGTATAAGTGTCTTGTCCACTAAATGAAGGACCTTTTTTCTTTTTTAAAGCACGAGATATTGCAGATGATTTCTTCCTTCCCATAATATTTATATATAAAGAATATTAACATATTTTATGGAATTGAGAAACATGCTGATTTATGATACTATTTAACTTATATGGAAAAATCAAATGTCTCAAAAAGAGCTTTAATACTATACATATTATTAATAATAGTAGTTGGGTTTTTAATAACCTTTTCTTATTTTTCAAAAAGTGGAAAATTATTTACATCTAATCCATGTAATATAACTTATCAACCATCAATTAAAAGTTATACTAGTTACCCTAGATTTTGCATTGATAAGAATAAAACTTATACAGCGGATATTCAAACATCATATGGAAATATCAAAGTAGCTTTATATCCTAAAGCTGCACCATTAGCAGTTAATAATTTTGTATTCTTATCCCAGTCAGGTTTTTATAACAATGTTATATTTACCAGAGTAATTAAAGGATTTATGGATCAGACTGGTTCACCTACAGGACAAGGGAATGGAGGCCCTGGATATAAGTTTAATGATCAAATAAACCCAATTAGTTTAGGTATTCCACAATTACTCATAAATGCTTATAAAAAACAAGGATATACATATGATTACGCTGTACAATCTATTCCTATAAATGCAGGTACTTTGGCAATGGCAAATTCTGGACCTAATACAAATGGTAGTCAGTTCTTTATAACAGTAGCTAAGGAAGGAAGACTAAATGGTTTATATACTGCATTTGGACAAGTTATAAAAGGAATGAGTGTTATTAAAGAGATTAATGATATTCCCGTAAATAAATCTGCTCATCATAAACCTCTATCTAATATATATATAAATAAAATAACTATATCCTCAAATTAATAATTTTCACTTAATTATGTTATTAAATAATTTGGCCAGGTCTTTATCAAATATTATAATTTGATAAAGTTTGTATCTTACATAAAAGGTAGTATTAGTAGAATCTAATAGATATCTATAATATTAACTTTATATCTTTTTTCAATTTTTTATAATATACTTTTTTAATGATAGACGTTGATTCATTAAAAAATAGAGGAGATCAATTTTTGGAAGGAAGTTCTGATGTTGATTTTTACCCTTGTAAAAATAATAGTTTGCAATCTTTAATAAAGAAAATTAATATAGATTCTATATATGATAACAGAGATTTATTATCAGAAGAAATATTTGAAGTAGAATACCCCCATATTTCAAAAAATTCAGAGCTGTATACAGAGGAATTCCAAAAGTTTAAAAAATCTTTAGAGGATAAATTTAATTGGGTCTATTTTCCATGGGATAAAAAATTGGTTGCATGTTTGTCTGATGATTTACATTATAGACTTATTACAGCACGAAATAGGAATATGGTTACAAAAGAGGAACATGAACTTTTGAGAAGTGTTAATATTGGAATCATTGGACTTAGTGTAGGACAATCGAGCGCATTGTCATTAGTAGGATCAGGTATTGCTAAAAACCTAAAACTTGCAGACTTTGATACTTTATCAGGATCTAATCTTAATAGATTAGATGGAGGTATTGATGAAATAGGTTTAATAAAAACTCATTTAGTAGGAAGAAGAATATTAAAATTAAATCCTTATTATAACCTAAAATTTTATGAAGAGCCTATATCAAAAGATAATTTAGAAGATTTTTTATTATCTGATTTTCAACTTGATTTTGTTATTGATGCGTTCGATTCTATCTCAGCAAAAATAACATTAAGGAGGTTAGCTAAAAAACATGGAATTACAGTTGTTATGGGTACAGATATAGGTAATGGGGTTTTGTTAAATATTGAGACACCCAAAGATCCGATATTTTTTGGAGCTTTACCTGAGAATGAAATTGATAAAATAGAAAATGGTGGTAAATTAACTTTAATTGAAATGAGCCAAATTGTCCCAAAAATATTGGATTTGGAAAAATATCCAGATAGATTTATGGGGCATATAGTATCTATGTCTAAAGGAGAAATATCTTGGATGTCTCAATTAAAATTAGCATCCTCATTAACTGGGATTTTTGTTACTTATGCTATAAAACAGATTGTGTTAGGTAATAAATTAAATAATAAAATATTTTTAAATTTAGAAGAAATA
>JAJZDR010000048.1 GCA_021805885.1 bacterium
TTGCTATTGATGAATCTACTTTTCATAATTTTAAGGATGGTGGATCTTTGATACCTTCATCTGATTTAATAATACGTACATCAGGAGAAAGGAGGATATCTGATATAGGATGGTTTAATGGTAAAGGCACAGAGTTATATTTTGAACCTAAATATTTCCCAGATGTTAAAACAGATGATATTCTTGATGCTATATTGGATTTTTCAAAAAGAGAAAGAAGAATGGGTGGAAGAGGATAATATTGGTAAAGCTAAAAACAAAGGAATTGTTAATATAAAACAAGATAATCCTTATGGAAGCTAACAATCTTTTCTATTATTTTAATAACAAGGAAATATCTCTAGATTTGCTATTTTAAAGTAATAGTAAAAAAGATGTTATAAATGATGATGAAATATAAAAGGGTATTGACAGAAAGTGTACATTAGTGTACACTTTGATTATGGAAAATATGTTACTTTCAAAAAGAACGATTTTTAATCTTGATACTTTGGGATATTTTTTAAAAGTATCTGATAGAAATACATTAAAAAAGAAAGTCGCAAGACTTGTAGAAAGGAATAAACTTGAAAGATTCAAAAGAAACCTTTATTTTATACCCTCAAAAGGATATAATAAATATGAACTTGCAAACGCCATATTTCCACCATCATATGTGAGTTTTGAGACAGTACTTGTTTCATCGGGTTTTATTTTTCAGCCATATTCTTCTATTTTTTCTGTAGGGAAGGAAAATAAAAAGTATTTAGTAGATAATACCATATATATATATAGAAAAATTGATCCTGAGATTATTAGTGATATTGCAGGTTTAGAACATATAGAAGAGTATTTTGGAGACTACTGGATTGCAGGACCTGAAAGAGCTGTTCTTGATACTTTATCACTAAATCCTGATTTCTATTTTGATAAGTTAATTGGCTTAGATTTTAAAAAGGCCAGAAAAATAGCTTCAATATATGAGAATGACAAATTGATTTCTACTTTAAATAATTGGAAAAAAGAATATGTTCGATATAAATAAATGTACAACTGAGCTTAAATATATACTAAGGAGAATATATGAAGTTCCAGGTATGATAAATGTTTTAGAATTTAAGGGAGGAACTGCATGCTATATATTTTATGGTCTTAAAAGAGACTCTGTAGATTTAGATTTTACATTACTATCTTTAGATAAAGAAAAATTTGTAATAGATACAATAAAAAATATTTTAGAAGAAAGAGGGAAGTTTGCAACACCTGTAAGGGTTGGAGGAGAGGAAACAATACATTTTAATTATAGAGGATCACAGGGGAATATTAAGATTGAGGTATCTAAAAAACAGTATAAAGAAGGAGAAAAATATGATCTTAAAAGTTATGAAAATATTAATATCCCAGTAATGAGCAAAGAGAATATGTTTTCCCACAAACTTATTGCAATAACAAAAAGAACAGGATTAGCTTCAAGAGATCTTTTTGATATAGGATTCTTTTTCAATAACAAATGGGAGTTTAATAAAAGTATTATTGAAGAAAGATCAGGCAAGAGTGTTTCTTTGTATTTTGAAGAACTTATCAATTTTATAGACAAAAATTTTAATGAAAAAAACATTTTAGATGGGCTTGGAGAGTTGATAGATAGTAATACAAAAGCTGACACAAAAAAGAATTTAAAGAATGATGTTATATTTCAACTTAGATCTTATATAAGTAACAGAAAATATATTATTGTTCAAAAAGGAAAAGACTGGTTATATATAGATCTTAAATCCTCCTGTCTTAGAATACCAAGGTATTCAATATATCAATCTATTTTTACTCCTTATAATAAAAAGAGTATTTTTATTGCGATTACACACGCTTTATTGACACGTTTGCAACTTGACTTAGACATTAAAGATGAAGAGTTTATGGAGTGGATGATTGTATTTTTATATCAATTTAAAAAGATCAAGGATAGTAAAGAAGAGATAGGTTTTATTATTGGGAGTCCTTATGGAGAAATGGTAAATATTCATGCAGGTATTCATGAGAGTAAATATATGGGGTTAGGAGAAAATATTAGGGGAATTTTCAAAGGTATTCTTGGTATACAGAATGATAAAGATCTTAGGTTGAATATAAAATGGAAAATACTTTTAGATATCTTATATTATCAAAAACAACAATCCTTAAACTATGGAATGATTAATATTGTGCTTTATACTACACTTTTTGACATAAAAGAAGAATACTTAAGTGATATGATAAACGAAATGAAAGTGGTTGCTTTTATAGAACAGATAAATGAAACAGATAGTTTATATAATATGAGATTTACTATAACCAGTAAAGGAGACGAAGTTTTAAAAAGAGGTCTCATGAAAAATCTTGAGATTGAACAGTTTTAATTTAATAATACGTACATCAGGAGAAAGGAGGATATCTGATATAGGATGGTTTAACGGCAAAGGGACAGAGTTATATTTTGCACCTAAATATTTCCCAGATGTTAAAACAGATGATATTCTTGATGCTATATTAGATTTTTCAAAAAGAGAGAGAAGAATGGGTGGGAGGAAGTAACGGATTTTCTAATCTTTTTTTATATCTATGACTCCCGTTATATTTTTTATGGATCTTACAATAAGATCTGGTTTCTTGTAACCTTCTAAAGTCAGTTTTACGTGACTTGTGTATTCATCCTGCATCTTTATTTCCATATATTCTATTTTAAAATCCAGTCTTCGTATATAAGATATAATTCTTAGCAGTGTATTGCCTTGATCTATTATTGTAAGAG
>JAJZDR010000047.1 GCA_021805885.1 bacterium
TATTTCATGGACAATAATTAAGGCTTCATGTTTAAGTTCATCATCAGGATAAGTTAAATAACAGGAAATTGCTCCTTCTCTAGTATCGATAGTGATCATTTTATTATTCATACTTTAGATAGTATGTATAATATATTAAAATTAAATGAATTTAATCCCTTATTTGAATTTTTATAAAGGCTTCTGCGTATTTATATTCTTTAGATTCTCTACCTACCATCTCACTCATAGATATTACATGAGATTTTAGATTTTCAAAATCATCATACTGACTTTTATGTTGTCTTAAAGCTTCAATTTTTAATTCTATGGTATCAGTGATATCAATAAATGTATTAAGTCCTTCTCTATCAAAGCTAATGAGATATAGCTCTTTTACTTTATGTGGTTCTAGTCCTTCTTTTAAAAGTTCTGGAAAGGACATGAGATTCCTTGAATATGGAAATACAGAGAACATGGTAGCCTTTCCAGCTTCAATATGATCAGGATGATTTATATATCCAAATTCAGCATTATATAAAATTTTAGGATCCATTGTTATTACAATGTCAGGTTTTATTGTCCTTATAATTCTTACTATTTTCTCTCTAACATCATCATTATCTTTTAACTCTCCATCCTTAAAATTACCAAAAAATACTTTTTTAACTCCTAATACTTTTGCTGCGTTCTGCTCTTCCTCTGCTCTGATTTTAGCAAGATCCTCTCCGTTGGTATCTTCAATGTTAGATCCCCTACTTCCATCTGTTAGGATAAGATAGTAAGCTGTAGCACCTTCCTTGACCCATTTTGAGATAGTTCCAGAACATCCAAATTCTAGATCGTCTTCATGTGCTGATACAGCTAAAATAATTCTATCTTTCATGATGTTTTTAAAAAAATAACTGGATTTAAACTACTTTCTCTTCTAATGCTTCATCTATAATAACTATCATGTCTCTAGAATCACCCCTCCCTCTCGCCTCTTGTACTATACCTAACAATTCTTCTGGAATAGTAAAACTGTGGTTATCTGTTTTAGGTTTTATATGGCGGAATATAGGTTTACTAACACGAATGCCTATAGGAGTACCTGGTTCAAATCTTTCACTTTCCATAACCTGTATTATAATACAAATTTATATACATATTCAATTACTCATCCCTCCCACCTTAGGATTAGCTAGTATATCATTCACCTCAAAATGATCTACTTCCACAGTTGGCCTGTTTGATAGTGCAGTATAACCATCATATAGAACTCTAAAGAGAGTTTCTGATAGCTTATCTTCAATAGAATGTGCTCGATTCTGAGAATCTTTTGATAACACAGCTAGTTCTATTGATACATCTTCTAAACTTGTTTCTGATTTGAATAGTTCTGTTTGCAGAGACACAATTAAAACTCCGATCTGGTGTCCTAAAGCTTTATTTTTAGTGTTGCTATATAAATTTGATACTTCATGGAATTTATCTCTTATAATATCTATAGGTGATTTTTCTTGTACTTGTAATTGTCTTTCTGTCTCCATACCATTTCATAGGGTAAAATAAATTGGTATAATTATATCATGTATAAAATTATATTAGTAGGATCTGGGGAATTTACACCTTCAATGTATGAAGTTGACAAATTCTTAATTTCCCAATTTCAAAAAAAGATAAAAGTTATGATAGTTCCTACTGCAGCAGGAAAGGAAAAAGATTATAGAAAATGGATATTAGATGGTAAAGAACATTTTGATAACCTAAATATTGAATCTTTAGGAGTTGATATAGTAAAAAGAGAAGACGCATTTAAAGAGGATTATATAAAACTATTAGAATATGTAGATTTTGTATACTTTTCTGGAGGAGACCCAGTTTATCTTTTAAATACTTTAGAAGATACTCCATTTTTAAATGCAGTTATAGATAGATATAGAGATGATAAAATAATATTAGCTGGTTCATCAGCTGGAGCTATGATGATGGGAAGTTTTATTCCATCAAATTTAATTAAAAATTTCTTAACTTTTAAAGGTTTAAATATAGACTGGAATAAATCTTTAGGTTTAGTAAATTTCATTATCATTCCTCACTTTGATAAATTTTCAAAGATGTTAAATTTTAAAGGATTTGGATCCAATGGATCTGGATTCAAATATTTGAAAAATAAATTTAGAGGAAATTTAAAAGATACTATTATAGTAGGTGTTGATGAGGATACTGCACTAATAAGTAAGGATAGTGTAGAGTTTAAAGTTATTGGAAAATCCTATGTTCATATATTCGCTCAAAACCTAGATAATAAAGAATATAAATCTGGAGATATATTTAAAATACAATAGACTTATTATTTTTTTTATACTTCATTTAAATATATGATTACATAGAAAATATTTTGTAGATTTCTAATGAAATCACTTGTCGTATGGTTGTATCTTTGTTACAGTAGATGTGTAATGTTTGATGTTATATTTAATAAAATATTGTCATTCAAATCTATCCCTATACAAAACTCAAAACCAAATTTGTTAAGAGATTTTATATATAGTCAATTATCCTTATTATTATTTTTGTTTGTGTCTTTTTTAATTACACCTGTTGTTGTATTCACTAATGAAGGAGTAAGTGCTTTTGGTATTAATATTAAAACTATAGTTCCCTATGCCATTGGATATTTTTTGTGTAGTTACTTTCTTGGTAGGTCAGTTAAGTATATTGTACATGATAGCGAACCATATAAATCCATATTTTATGCTATGAACTCTATAGCAATATTATTTGTTGCTCTGGTATTTACTCCATATGCTATAAATACATCTTTTAATTGGATACATACTATTATATCAACATTATTGTTTCTTATAGAACTTGGTCTTGTTATTTATTTAGTATCAATTAGTAAAAAGAGAGTTATAAATACATTACTAATTATTGGACAGATATTATCTGGTATTATTGCTATGTTTTCAGTTAATCCATCTTCAGTAACTCCAGGAGGGCTAGATCTTCTTCTTCAAGGTGAATTTCTTTTTCAGTTATTTTTTGTATTTATAATTTTAAATACTTTATCAAAGTATAAAATTAATTATACTCAATGAGAATTATTTGATTTTTTTCCTGAGAATGATCTTCCTATAGCTATAAGTATTACGGCTCCAATAAAGGCGACTAGTATACTATATATATTAAAACCTGTAACCCATGATGCTCCAAAAAGATTCATAACAAATCCTCCTACAAAAGCTCCTATTATTCCCAAAATTATATCCATAATGATTCCGCCTGAACCTTTGGAAACCATTGATGCTAACCATCCTGCAATTAATCCTAAAATAATCCATGTAATTATACTCACACAAGTTATCCTCAATAAAATTATAACTCTAGTTTAGCTATTGAACATTAAGCCTATATGAAATTTAGATTAATATGTTAAGTAGAAAAATATCTAAAAATTGTGTAAAATTGTATCTTATGAATAGAGTAATTCTTTATTATAAATACATAAAAATAGATAATCCTAAGGCTTTTTTGAAAAGTCAAAAAAAACTTTGTTTAAAATTAAACCTTAAAGGAAGGATAATTATATCTTGGGAGGGTTTAAATGGGACATTGTCAGGGCCTAAAAATAGTATAGAGGTTTATAAAAATACCCTACTAGAAGATACCAGATTTTCTGATGTTGTGTTTAAAGAGAGTGATATTAGGGGTGATATATTTCCAAAATTGTCAATAAAAATAAGGAAAGAGATAGTAACTTTAAAAGAAAAGATTGATATTGTATCTAAAGGAAGCAAAAAGGGAAAATATATTTCACCAGAAGATTTCCATAATATAATAGCTAATAAAAATGATGAAACTATAATTTTAGATGCGAGAAATAATTATGAATCACTAATAGGAAGATTTAAAGGTGCAATTACTCCTGATATTGATAATTTTAGAGATTTACCTCAATATGTGGAAAATCTTAAAGGTTATAAAGATAAAAAAATTGTTATGTACTGTACAGGAGGAGTTAGATGTGAGAAGGCATCTGCCCTACTCATAAAGAGAGGTTTTAAAGATGTTTATCAGTTAAAAGAAGGTATACTAAATTATGCTAAATACTATCCGGCAGATTTTGAAGGAAAATGTTATGTTTTTGATAAACGGATAGCTATACCTCTAGATAAAAATAATGTAAAAATAATTTCAAGATGTAAACATTGTAATACAATTTCTGATATTTATATAAATTGTAGTAATAAAAAATGTAACATGCAATTTATATCATGTAAGAATTGTATTAAAGAATTTAACCATACTTGTTCTCGTGATTGTAAAAGTTTGATAAATATTAGTATTTCAAGTTAACATAATAATATACTTCCTATTAAAATTTTATTATTAAACATATTGGATCTTGTAAATCATTTTGTTTAGTCTAAACTAGTTATTGAAGCTTGGGGTAGCTGGTAGAATATTCTATTTTTAATATGCTCTAGTAGTGATTTTAGTTTTAACAATTTCCAATAATTAAATTCATATTATTAAAATAACAATTTTTTATATGTTATTGCAAAAATAAATATATTGTGATAATATCACCAGCAATGTATAAGTATAAATTATTTATAACTTTACTTGTAATATTATTTCTTGCCCCATTATTACACACCAATGCTTTTGCACAAGGCTATACGCCAACTGTTGTTAGATCCATGAGTTTAGATTCTAAAATAGTTCCAACAGGAAATGGTTCTGGTTACTATATAGTATCTAATAGTGGAATAGTTCAATCACTAGGATCTGCTAAATATTATGGAGGATTAAATAATATAGCTGTAGTACCAAACCACAATGTTGTAGATATGATTGTTACACCAAATGATGGTGGTTATTATATTTTAACTCAAGATGGTGGAGTTTATAATTTTGGTAATGCACAGTTTTATGGATCTTTATATAATGTACAGACTGTTCCTGTAAGGGTTGCTGTCAGTATGAAACTTACAACCACAGGCAACGGTTACTATATAATGACAAAGGAAGGTGGTGTGTATACATTTGGTGATGCAGTATTTCAAGGATCTGCATATACCTATCAGAATCCACCAACAGTCAATGCTGTGTCATTGCAAGTAACGAATGGAGGATATTATATTCTAGAGCAGAATGGTGGTCTATATACATTTGGAACTGTTCCTTTCTACGGATCTATGTTTAATATAGCAGGAAATATTGATAGAACATCAATTGGAATGCAGTTAACATCTCAAGGTTATATGATACAAACATCAAATGGAGGAGAATATACATTTGGTAATGCTCAATTCTATGGAACTATCTTTAACATTATAAATCCTCAATCAACAGTGGTTTCAGATACAGCTGTGCTACCAGGAGACACAGGATACTATGTTCTTGTATCAAGTGGAGCTGTATATACTTTTGGTAATGCAATATATCTTGGTAATTACACAACCTTAGGGATTTCTAATATAGGTGTTATTACAAATACAGGTCCTTTAACAGTAACTGGAAATACTGTTTTAAATGGTAATTTATCAGTTATGGGTATCATTACTGCACCTCTTCTTGATGTTAACAATATAAATATATTAAATAATCTTTATTTTGCAGGTTCAAACCCACAAATAGATACAGGATCAAATTCCCTTACATTCAATGGTAATGGTTCAACTGGAAATATATGTTTCTTTAAATGTGCTAATAGCATATCATCAAATGGTTCATTATCATTCCTTGGAGGAGCACTATTTGGAGGAAACATTAATGTAGGAGGAAGCAGTACTAATATATTAAATGGAAATACCGAGATTAAAAACAATCTAACAGTATCTGGAAATACTATGACTAATAGTTTAACAAATACTGGTTTATTTACAAATAATGGAAATTCTATTTTAAACGGAATGTTAAATGTTACAGGTAATAGCACACTAAGTACGCTAAATGTAAATGGTGTAACTACAACTCATGATATAACAAATACAGGGTTATTTAGAAATACTGGTAAAAGTATATTTGGAGAAGATATACATGCTTTAGATAGTTTATATGTTAAAGAAAATGTAAGTGTTCATCATAATCTTAAAGTAAAAGGGCATACAAAAACTCATGGTATAAAAAATAGAGGAACTTTGAAAAATAAAGGTATTATAGTAGCTTTTTCTGGCAGAAGAACTAGGGGTCTTGCATTGGTTGTATTTGGTAAAACTAGTACAAACGGAATGACTAACAATGGTAATTTATTAAATACTGGTAATGTAGAAGTACTTAAAAATGCATCATTCTTTTCTGATATGGAGGTAGCAGGTAATACAACCATTGGAGGAATACTAAATGTTACAGGTAACTCCACATTTGTTGGGAATGTTAATGTAGCACAAAATCTTACTGTAGTAGGTACAACAAGTACTAATGGACTTAATAATACAGGAACTTTAACTGATACAGGCAATTTGAATGTTACAGGTGGAGGATCTTTTGGAGGTAATTTAAGTTTAACTGGTGTTAATCCTCAAGTTAATGCTACAGCAGCAAACTTGACTTTAAACAGTAGTGGTAGCGTATGTTTCTCCTCATGTAGTAATAATATAGCATCGGTAGGATTGTTAACGCTCCTTGGTGGAGGATCTTTTGGAGGAGCATTATCAGCTAATGGTATAACAAATAATGGGACTCTAACAAATAATGGAACAGGTGTGTTTTCTTCATCGGTATCAGCATCCTTGTATCAGATAGCTGGTTCAACAATACTATCTAATGGAGGAAATAATCGGAATGTATTTGTTGGATCTCAATCTGGACATGATAATACTTCAGGTTATAATAATTCTTTCGTAGGAAGTGGAGCTGGATTGTCCAATACTACTGGAATTGATAACTCGTATTTAGGTCAACAAACAGGTCTTTTTAACACCTCAGGTAGCTATAATTTATTTATAGGGAGTAATGCTGGTGTACAAAACACCACCGGGAATGGCAATTCATTTATGGGTTTAAACACAGGATTCAGTAATACAACTGGTAGTTACAATACATTTGTGGGTCTTAATTCTGGATATTCTAATACATTAAGTGGTAATACATACTTGGGAGCAAGTACAGGAGGAACATCTACAGTTTCTGATTCTACAGCTATAGGTCAAGGTACTCAAGTTACTGAAAGTAATGCTTTGATTCTTGGTGTACCAGGAGTGAATGTAGGTATAGGTACGTCTGCACCAAATGCAACTTTAGAAATAACAGGAACCTCTGGACAAACTCAAAATTACCTAGATATAACATCAACTGGTGGAGTTTCAGGTAATGTATTCTCTATAAATGTAAATGGTAATGTAACTATATCAGGACATATAATAGTACAAGGTGTAACACCAACACTAGTTACATATCATGGTAATACGGCTCAGTTATCTGATGCTACAGATACGTCAGGTGTTATTCAGTTGACACTAAATTCTAGCCCTACTGGGATACGCCAGGTTGAGGTTGTATTTGCAAACGCTTATAGAGTTCCTCCTAATGTTGTAATATCACCTAATAACCCGCAAGCTGCACTAGCATTCTCTAATGAAGAAGCATTTGTTACAACAACTACAACAGGGTTTACTATAAACTTTGGTAAATTTATATTACTGCCTAGCATATATGATTATGTCTGGACTTATCAAGTACTTCAAAGTAATTGAATGAAGTAATTCAATAAAATTCCCTTTTTGTTAACATTCCTTTATAAAAATCATTAAACCAGTCTATGACTTTCATCTATAAATTTTACCTAATCATACATTATTGATTTGATTAAATATGTAGTATATATTAGTAATGATGGATAAATTAAAAATTGGAGACAAAGCACCCCAATTTACACTCAAAAATTCAAAAGGTGATGACATATCATTATCCTCATATAAAGGTCAAAACGTAGTTTTATACTTCTATCCTAAAGATGGAACTCCAGGATGCACAATAGAAGCTCAAAAATTTAGAAATGATTATAAGGAGTATTTAGATCACAATACCGAAATAATAGGGATTAGCATTGACGTGGAAAAATCGCATGAGAATTTTTGTAGTAAATATGAATTACCATTTACTCTTTTATCAGATAAAAATAAAGAGGTTGTAAAACTATACGGAGCATGGGGAAAAAAATTGTTTTCAAAAGGAACATCTAGAGTAACTTTTCTTATTGATAAAAATCAAGTAATTTCAAATATATGGTGGAAAGTAAATGTTCTGAACCACTCTAAAAAAGTTTTAGATTTTATAAAGAATAATTAATTTTATATAATAAAACCTATTTTCTATTATCCTTCATCCATTCATGAGCGAATATCTCAGTCTCATTAGTATTAATCGACTCTACTATTTTTTCTGCTATAAATTCTGCTGTATCACCTTCAGGCATTGATCTTCCAGAAAATGAACTATTACTCTCATCCCTTTGTAAATTTTTTGCAAAATTTGTATTAGTTAAGGTAGGATATACAACACTTACCTTAATATTATGTTCTTTTAACTCTTCATTAGCTGTTAGTGATATTCCAACTAATGCTCTTTTTAATGATGAGTATATAGACATATTTGGTATATACATTAATGCTGTACCTGAACTTATATTTATTATTTGACCTTCTTTTTGTTCTTTCATTATAGGTATAACCTCCATCATAGCTACAATTGGACCTTCAAGATTTAGTCTATACAGTTCATTCAAGGTTTCTAAATTTGTTTTATCCAAAGGTGCATAATAACCTCTTCCTGCGTTATTAATAAGGATATCTATCCTTCCAAAATGATTTTTAACCTTTTTCACCATTGCCTTTATATCTGCCTCGTTTGTCATGTCACAAACTATAACAATAGAATCTTTTAACTTACTAGACAATTCTTCTAATTTATCTTTTGACCTTGATACTAGTGCTACTTTAGCCCCTTTTTTTGTCAGAATCCTAGCTAATTCAAGCCCTATGCCAGAAGAAGCTCCCGTGACTATAACAACGTTGTTTTGTACATCCATAAAAGCATGATATAAAATAAAAATGAATATTCTATTAACTTGGGTGAATTTTTATAATCTAAATCCGAATACTTTGTCAAATATGCTCCAAACATAGTATTTAACAAAGCTGATGGTATCGTTATAAACATATGTATCTGGGAAAGCATATAATATACCATCTGATGATCCGATGTAAATTTCATTGTTAACCAGTGCAGGGTTTGCACCAGAAAATTGAGCTGTCTTCCCCACTCCGAATCTATGTACTCCAAGTACATCCCCATTTTTAGCATTCAATGCATAGAAATTCTTAAAATTGTCTCCAAAATACAAAACTCCATTTGAATAAACCGCCCCATCTTTTACATCTCCATAAACTTTTGTCATCCAATTTTTATGTCCATTTGTTATATTAAATGAGTAGAATCTTCCCTTTCCTATAGGATTACCTACGTATATAGAATTTCCAACTATAATAGAGTTTGCTGTTTCCATAGCCATAGGGTTACTACCGAATCCTAATATATGATCCCACACTATATTCCCTGTTTTTTTAGATAATACATATAAAACCTCATAAAATTTATTAGGTGTTGAAGATAGTGCCTCTCCAGATATTACTACATATTTTGAATTCGTAGCTGGAGAGCAATCAGTTAATCCTCCATATGATTGAGGCATAGGTCTTTGCCATAATATTTTTTTAGTATTTACATTAACTGCAGCTACATATTGAGTCTGATTTGGGAGTCCTTCACCAAAAT
>JAJZDR010000061.1 GCA_021805885.1 bacterium
CAGCCTTCTCTAGCAACATGTATATTTTTAATGTTTTTGGTACCATACAAGGAAATTTACAATCGGCACTAAAGGGTGCCAACACAGTACTTGGACCAATATCAAGCTCTCACCCAGGGATTTATGGAACCTTGCTTAGTATGCTTGGACATCTTCTGAAAGGACCATTTTCTTCCATAATTGCCTTTATTATTGCCATTATCTTACTTTTTACCGCTATAAAGATTTTTATGAAACTGTTAGCTTCTTACATTATTCTTATTTTTCTTCCTGTTGCGGCACCGTTTATGTTCTTATTTGGGGCATTTCCTGGTCAGGGCAAATTTTATTGGAAGTTTTTCATAGGAATGTTTAAGGCTATTATGGCATTTGTCGTAGTGTATGTGATTTTCCTGATAATGTATTATCTAGAGTATGGTAACGGAGGACTCCCTATATCTTTTGGAAACGGCAACGCTCTTCCCTTAATAGGATTTCAAAGCATCTCTAGCGCCGGATCCACCTCAGTAATTGCGGCATTTATAGCAGTAGGACTTTTTGTTTTGATACCAAAACTTGTTAGTGATGTGCAAAATGCTATATCAAGGGATTTTGGAGATTATGGAACAGAACTTAAAAAGAATGTTGCTGGACCTTGGGCTAGCCTTAGAAGAGGAGCAAGGAATCTTACTGGGCTGGCAAGATAAAACATATGGATTTAAGACAATTTTACTATGACAAATATAAGGACGATTTTTCATTGTATGAGGAGTTTATAAGAAAATTCTCTTATAGTAGTGATGTAGATAATTTTTTGACTCTGGATATTAAAATTTTTGACGAATATTGCGATGACAGAACTCTGCCCCTTTATGATTACTTATATTCCTCTTTGTATGAGTTATTAAAAACGCCTGTTATTCCAGACCTGAAATTTCTTTATAGGGTCATAGACAAAGATTTTATAGAGTTTTTTTCTTCTCAAAAAGGGAGAGATTTCCTTTTTTATGAAGGACTAAAGAATGAAAAAGGAGAGGAGGTCTCAATAAAAAATGATGCTTTGATAGGGGAGGAAAATTATGAAGACTTGTCTTTCTCCCCACATATTCTTGATCCAAACTACTTTTATTTTATTGATCACGATGAAGATATTGTGAAAATTAAGTATTTAAAGGAAACAAAGACTTTTTTTATCATACGAAAATTTTTGGAATATGGAGGATCTTTTGCTTATCTTAATAATGCAGATGAAAATCTTTTTATAAAAAAACTTTGGAGCATTTTGTCTGTAGGAATTCTGAGGCTCTCTGATAAAGATCTGGTGATTTCTAGTATATCAAAATATGAAGACATTTTTGATTTTAATTTAGACTTAAATGTACAACTTTAGTTATGGATAAAATACAAGAATTAAAAAATGCTCTATATCGGTCCTATTGTGACCTTATATACACAGAAGAGGACCTAAACAGAGATCTATCCGTGGCCAGAATTGATCTTAGTAGATATATTCAAGATTTTGTAGACCAAAGAAACTGTGATTTAAATGGACTGCCTAGTGGATTAGTTGGAGAAGTTTTAGATAAAAAAAGAAAATTTACCTTTAGAGATAAAGTTCTAGAAGGCCAATATAGAAGATATGTAAATGTAGCAGTAGAAGAAAATCTATACAAAAGGTTCTCTATTACTGAGTCTAAATCCTATAAGAGAAAGTACAAAGATAGAGAAGCTAGGCTTCTTGCCAAATCCTTGGCTCTGTCAATAGCTCAATATTTCCTTCCTTCACAAATGGGCCCATATGCTGGAACGGTAGGGGATATAGCCACAGTTAAATTGATGATAGAAAGGTTTCAAAATAAGAAATATATTGATGTTATTGAAAGACAACTTTATACATATAGAACCCAAGGTTATATGCCCGCTTTAGATGAAAAGCTTGAGGTTAGAAGAGTCAATCTTTCTTTCGTGGCATTAAGAAGAAGAGAAGGAGATAATCCTCAATTAAAAACAAGAAAAAGATTAAATGTATGGGAAACGGTAAGTCTAGAAGAAGCATACTCTCTTGTAAGGGGATTATCAAAAGAGGCTGCTATAAAAGCAATTATTAGAAGATATCAATATCCTGAGAATATAGCGCAAGATGTATATTCAAGGATTCTTGAAAAAACAACTGCAGTAGACATACTAGAGGATAATAATGGAAGAGCAAGGGTTACGCCCATTGTTAACGATGGGAGTTTTCATGCAAGATATTTTCTCCAATACATCCTTAATGATGATAAAAAAAGGAATAAGAGAAAAATATTTTCTCTTCCAAAAACTTGGGTTATGGGAAGAGATGTTGGGTTACTCATGGGCCTTGGATTTTTTTCAAAGGACCCAGAAGTTAATCAATATACTAGGTTTTTAGAAAGGAACCCTTTTTTAAAGAAGATAACAGATGAGGATACAGACAAATATATTGCCGCTATAAAGAGTTTTTTCCTACCAGAAGAGAATAAAAGAATAAGGGGTTCTAAATATTCACAAGGGTTATATGTCAGAAATACAAACAGATCTTTGTTTAATCAGAAAAGAGGAGGACTACAGTATGAAGATTATATAAAATATTTTAAAGATCAAACGGCTGGAGAAAATATAGAGTATGCACTTAGTGAAAAGAAGAAAAGAAGTCTTATTCCTTTTTTCAGGAAAACAAGGATAGTAGGGAGAGGAAATGAAATTGAAAATGTAAGAAAATCGTTATGGACTAGATATAAACATAAGAGGAAGAGAATATTGACATTTTTAAATTTTGTTGCTGCAATACCAGCATTGGCCTCTTTGTCTATTAGCTTCTTAGAAACAAGGCTTATAAATATTGCAGATAGAGCTTTTCTAGGAGGGAGATTAACCAAGGCTTTTATTGGGCACATTGAAGGAGGCACTCTAACAGACAAGTTGATGTTGTCATTTGATGGAGTTAAATTTTCTTTTAACGCATTTAAATTAATAATAAAGGATGGAGCTGAGATAGCTATACCTGCATTGTTAGTAGGAGTTTTGTCGAGTTCTATTCCAATAGCTTTAGCTGTAGGTGTGCCATTCTTTGGACTTAAATTTTTCAAAGATTTCCTTCCTCTATTCGATGCGCAAAACCCTTTAACAGTAGATATTATTAAAAAAATTGTCGGAGGGATGACACAAGGAGCACTTTCTGGTAGCGAGATTATTCTTAAATCTTCCATCTTTGGCTTAGAAGCAGGGGTTCTTTCAATCCCACTATCTCTTTTGTTCGGAGCTTCTGCTCCACTGGTTTTTGTAGGAGCTTTTGCTGTAGCGGGAGGATATAAGGCAATAAGTACTTTCGTGGCAGGGAGGTTTGTACCTTCCTATCTTGAAGCTTCTAAGCTAGACGCCTCACTCTTTGATATATTAAGATATAAGAGCCAATACCTAGGGGAATTTGGGGCAGGAGGGTTAGTTACTGGAGGTCTTTTGACCTTAGCTTTCGGAGGAAACCCAATTTTTATACTTGGATTTACAAGTGCCGGATTTATTAGTGGTGCTGTAGCCGACTTTTTCAAAAATGCCATATTTGAAGAATCGATTGTGCATGTAACTCCTACGGCTACACTTATTTCGGATGCAGGCCACATAGCCGTTGGTTTTGGAGCAGGGCTTGGTCTTTTAGGTTTTGCATTTTTTGGGCTTCCTGGGGCCATAGCCTTTGCAGGAACAGGGATGGCCATAAGTTTAGCCACAACGATAATTCAAAGAAGGTTTGCAACCATAACGGTTGGAAAAATTGACCCCTCTGTATTATCACAAATATCAAAAATTTCACCAGAGAATATAAGAGACTTGGTTGCAGCATCTTCTGTGGAGGGAGTGAGGGATATACTTTTAAAGGTAGGATTGCCCTCTGATGTTGTCGAGCGAATTTTATTAGACAGATTTTTATTAAAGGATCTTGGGGGGATAGGAGAATCCTTAAAATCGGATATTGTACTCCAAGGAGATTATACTAAAGATTTACTTAAAAGATCTTTAGAAAGTGATTTCTTTGCAAGACAGACCTTGTTAGGAGATATTGCGAAAAATTTTAGGAATTTTTATGACATAAGAGATCTAAATTCTCTAGAAGAAATAAGGCATCTTTCTACAGGAGAATTTGCGACAAGATTTGGGTTAGATCAAAGAGCTGCAGATCTGCTACGTAGTGACCCTAATTTTATTAGAGGGCTGGAAGGCAATGATATATTTCAAGTCAGGAACGGCATAGAAACTGCTTTAAGGAATAGTTTGAGAGATAAATTTTCGTTGTCTCAGGCAGATATAGGTAAGTTATTTAAAGAATCTAACGATGGAATGCTTAGGAGTTTGCGCCCCATAAACTTAGAACTAAGATCATATCTTAAGATGTCCGATCTTCTTAAAGGAGGAAAAGTTTTCGATTTTATAGGTAGAGGAGAACTTGCTAAGCTTTTAAATATAAATGAGGCAGATTTGGTAGAACATTTAAGGTCTATATATCAAATTAATATTGAAACTATTAAGTATGGGGATCTAAGAGATATTTTGTTAAGGGATAATATTAATATTGTATCTGCATTGAGTGAAAGAAGTGAGTTTTTTAGAGCCTTAGAGGGGACTAAAATAACGATGGGAGAATTATTTGGTAAGTATATAGAATTCCCAGAAAATCTTCCAGATTTGTTAAGTATGAACGTCTCTGAATATATGAGATTTGTTGCAGACCCAACTTCGACATTATCAGTTTCTTTAGGTTGGGGAGATTTAATGAATAGGGTTCAGGGAGATTTTTTGATGAACCCAGAACTAAGAGGGATAATTGGAGACAAAATAAAAGAGATGCCCTTTTCTCTTGGGAAAATTGCAGAATTTGGAAGATTACCATTTGCTCCAGATTTTAAAATTATAGGACATTTAAATTTGTCAGGGATTGAAAGTGTTGGGATGACGGGGCTGTGGACATGGATTGGAGTCGCTATTTTAGGGATTCCAATACTTCCAGCTATAGCAATAACTGGAACTGTGGTTGTTGGAAAAGGTTTGATTAGTGAATTTGTTGCTAGATATCCATTAAGTAAGTTGGACATTGCTGCAAGTAGATTAACCACACTTACTCAATATAAGATTTTTGCAAAATCACTTGAAGGATCTCTAAATATTGGAATAATAGGATTCATAGGAGGGACAGTTTTGTTTGGCCCAGTAATAGGAGCCTTAATAGGAGGTGGTGCACTGGGTGGATTGATGGCATACAAATACTTAGTGGGGCCAGAGAAGCTTATCGGAGGTGTAACTAACTTTGGGGCCGTTGTTATGAAAGTTGGGAATGAAAGTTTAAATGTTGTAATGTCATTTAGTCTTGTAGATCAATTATTCCATCTTAAATCTTTTATACCAAGTCTATTGTTCCAAAATGGAATATTGTCTGCACTTGGAGCTTGGGCAACGGTTGGATTTGGTATTGCAGGATTTGCGGCCCTAGGGGGAGCCATAATAACATTCGTAGTAGGTGCTGCAGCCGTGGCTTTTTTCCCTGCAGTTCTTATAGGTGCAGCCGTTGTTATAACGGCAGATGTTGCAACAAGAATACTTTCTTGGCTTATAACGGGAACTTCACATGGCCTTCTTTTTTATGTTGGAGCTGGGTTAAAAGATGTAGCAGGTTTCTTTTTTGGGGCAGCAGGGTCAGCCTTTGCCTCATTGGGCTTAGATATAATAATAGGACTTATATTTTTACTTTCAAGGTTTGATTTTGATATTGATGATTTTCTAAAAACCATATTTATAATGGTTTTCTCTTGGTCACTAATAGCAGGAGGAGTTTTTGGATCAGGAGTATTTTCGGGTTCTAGCAATAATAATACATCAAATGTTGCGACTACTAATAATACTCAGGCGTCCGGAGTGTCAGATAACATAATAATTTCTCCAGCACAAGGGACTATATTTAAAATAGATCAATCTTCTGGCGTTGTAGTATCTGATACAGTGTATATAAAAACACAAGGTGGTCAAATAGTAGAGATTGGCAATGTGAATAATCCATATTTGTATAGCGGAGAAACGGTTGTGAAAGATCAGTTTATTGGAAACTCCGCACAATGAAGATTGTAATGAAGATACTAAAAATAATAATCCCAATCATCATATTAATAGGGCTGGTTTATTTATATATGAATTTCCACCCAAATAATTCTAAAATTACTCCTCCAAAACCTAAAAATAGTGCTGTGATAGTGATACCGAAACTATCTTTTTATTCAAACACTGGAATTACAATACAAAAATCACAGTCTCTCTCTATTGTAAATCCAAACAATAATAAAAATTTTTATTATACGAGTCCAAAGAATCCTTATACCGTAGCCACGAACCTTGGTATATCATACCCTCCAACGTCATCTAAAAATGGACAGATCTCTTGGTCTTCATCAACAAACTCCCTCATATATTCGAACGGCTCTTTTTTTTATTCTGCAACAAAAGGGTCTCGGGGAACCGCATCAACATATATAAAGAATGTTTTATCCCAAATAACCCCCCAGGGTGTTGGTTATAAGGAAGTTACGGATATAACACAAAATGAAATCATTGTTTATGTCTATCCAAAAATAACTAATCAGTATATATATCTCACCGATGATAATAAATTTTTCTATACATTTTCTTTTTATTTGAATGATTCTATAAAAAGTTTTAGTATTTATCCACTTTCTCTTACTACAAAGAAAGGCCAAACATTAAGTATTACAAGCCTAAATAATAAAACTCTAAAACCCTTAGGATTATATGTGAATACATCTGGAGCAATCTCTAATATTGCTATTACATCTGAAGACTCTGGATATTTTTTTGATCCACAAAATAAGGTGATCGTTCCTATTTACATAATTTATGGGAATGCTGATATAATAAATTTAGGTATTAAAAATTTTACACTTTATGTTCCGGAAGTTAAAACCATATAAATTAGTAATACTTTTTTTCACACTTTCTCTTTTCATAGCTTTAGGGGAAAATGCCTATGCTGCAAGCACGTCTTGTGGAAATGGGGTAGCCAATATTCCTCAGCACATGGCTGTGTCTTGTAATCAAACGTCGTTGAACTTTAATGTTCCAGTTAGTGTTGTTCCTGGAAGCGGAGGACTTTCTGTATCGGGGAGTGCATCTCTTAGTGTTCAATTTACAAATATACCATTGTTCCAGTTTTTTAATTCTGTATCTTCTGTTGGAACTCAAAACTCTTTAAATTCTTCTTTTGACAATCTATATCAACCCTATGGCTATTTTGTAGAGAAAACTAATACTAATCCAAATATAAATTTTAATATCCCCTCTAATTCAAATGGGACTGGAGCGATAGATGTGCCATCTAATTGTTCGTCAGCCCAAGGTGTAACCTGCAGTGTTCTCTCTACTTCAGGGGCGAGCCAATATGCATATTTTGCAGTCCCAGGAATAGGGAAGGCCATCGATTTATTCACAGTAGGTAATATATTTACAATATCTGGATCTCCATATAGTCAAAGTGTTAATAGTCTCCCAAACCCTAGTTTTTTATCAAGTACCCCACAGAATCCCGTTGCTACGTGTACGGGGAGTGCCAATGGTTGTGTTAATGGAGAAACTCCCCTAGCTTACAAATTAACAACTCCCTATGGTGGGAATCCATATAATATTTCTCAAAATAGCCCAATTTCCACCCTAGGAACGTGGGGAACTGATATAATAGGGTGGTTTACAGGCTTTGTTTCAAGTGTTGGTTGTAATACATTAAATATTAATTGTCCTATTTCTGGAAGTAGCAACATTCCTCCTTACTGTAGTAAATATATATCTCAGGTAAATAGAACTGCTTCAACTTCTACAAATACCAGTACTACAGACCCTTATTGTCCTATTACCGGTTTTAGTATCCAAGTGGCATATTCTTGTCAACAGGATGTTCAGCCAGTTACAGTACTAGAATCAGATTTAAATGCTACAAATCCTAATAACTCACAGCAAACCCTAGCATTGAATAACGAACTTATAGCGGCTGAAGCCACGTTAAATAATTGTAAGTCTACCCTCTCAGGGTTTTTGGTGAGCGGGATCCCCGCCAACTTTAACTCAAATCTATATTTACAGGGATTAAATAGAATTCTTGCAGATGAGTGGTACGCAGAAGCAGCCTTGGATGGAGGCCCTCCCATAGGTCACACTAACCTTGCTGCTTGGAATCAATATGTAGATCAACAAACATATGAACTTTACCCATCAGTCTTGCAAGTTTTAAATCAAGGTCCCTCTAACCCACAGTATTCTACAATCACAAATGCTTTATTCTCAGGCATAGGAGAGAAAATTTCAGCAAACATCTCAGTTAATGGAGGAACTGGATCTACAGCAAATTTCTACTTTCCATGGATAGGAGAAGCACTTCAAATACAACAAAATCTTGCCATACATAACTTTCAACCATATTTTCAAAACGGCGTATCTAGTAATCTCCCTAAGCTTGCTCAAGGAGAATATTATATACAAAATACTTCAAATTATCCCGATCCATTACTACTGTATCTTTTATACGTAGGGGCCTTATCTCCAACAGACCCTGTTGTGCAGGCAGACTTGGGGTCTTATCCCATAAACACTATCTTACAAAGTTCAACTGGAGGAGGTTCTGGGGGAGGGTATGGCGGAGGACCAACTAATACTTCAGGTAAATATAATCAGCAAGCTTGTGATCAGGCTCTGACTATGGCACGTCCTTCTAGTATAAACCTTTCATTGTCCCAATTGCTTCAATATGCAAATGATTTTATTGGGGCTAATTATTCTGAAAATAGAGACTTTTCGAAATGCTACCCTAATGCTGCACCGGGAGTCTATCCAGGGATAGACTGTTCTTCTTTTGTTGCAACTTTGTATAAAGACATGGGGATCCCACTTGCTCAAAATTCTACTACAGAAACACAATATTCGTATAGTCAACAAGCATTAAATATCTTTACAAATTTGAATAATGTTGCTGCCGGAGACCTTATATATTTTTATGAACAGGCTGATTATCCGCAAGCTCCACCTCAACATGTTGCATTAATAACAAGATGGAATGGACCAAATAATTTCGATACTGTCCAGGCAACATATCCTGGGAATGGAGTTGTTAACGATAATTATGCTAAAGGTGCACCTTTGTGCCTTACCTTGCCAGGAGGTGCGGTGTCTCCAGGGGGTAATAGTAGTTGTATAATGGGTTTTGCAAGTCCAAAAGCTGGACAATTTAACTAAACTATGAATTTAAATAGCTTAACAACATATATACGAAAATACGGGCTCTTATTTATAGCCTTGCTGTTTTTTATATTTCTTATAATAATTTTAGTCAATAAGTCTACTCCTTTGTTTAATTTCAATACAAATCTTAATTATCAAAAGATAGGCCCTGAATCTGGAGCATACACGCCATTGGGCTATCAAATAGACTCCTTTTCGAATGCAACATTTTATTCAAAGGTTACAAGTGGAGAAATTAGATATTTTAAGGTTTTATCTGGAAATACAACAGGATATTTTATAAATAAAGGAAGTCTCCTTGAAAATTATCAAAATAATCCAATATATCTTGGTTATTCTTTATCATATAACATATTTAATATCTCTGTTCCACCACTGGATCAAGGTAATTTAAACTATAATTCTTTTTTATTAAATCATTTTAATTCAAT
>JAJZDR010000011.1 GCA_021805885.1 bacterium
ATTATATAGAGAATGAAAAAAATTTTACTCTACTTGAAAAACCATTACCTAATCTTTGTGCAGATAGAATAGATTATTCTCTAAGAAGTTTATATGTATATTTAAACAAACAAAACAAAGCAAAAGAATACTTTAAGCATCTTATAAAATATAACAGTGAAATAATATTTGATAACAAAAATATAGCAATAGAATACAGTAGAGACTTTCTGAATTTAGATAAAAAGATATACAATAATATTGTAAATCGTACTTCATACTATATCCTATCTGATATTATAAAAAGATCATTAAAATTATCTATAATAAAAGAAAGTGACTTACTAACATATGATAAGTATGTTTATGATAAAATAAAAAAAACTACAGACCCTGCAATTATATTATTATTCAATAAACTAAATAAAGATTTGAAACCAAAGAAAGCATCTATGAAAAATTACAAATATAAAATACGAAATAAAGTAAGGGTTGTGAATGCTAAATTTCTTTATAGAGGAGAAATAAAATATGCACTGGATTATAATACGAAATTAAAAGAGGATATTAAAAAGCACAAGGACAAATATGAAAAATTAATGTATGTGAATATTGAATAAATTACTGGTACTAATCTCCAGTTAAGTTAACAACATGGCTTCTCTGAAATTCCACTACCTGTTCAAAGAAAGTTTTAACTTTCATTGCGTTTGACTTTGATATTTGCTCTATTCTAATTTCACTTTTATCCATATGTATTATTCTAACCCTTCCAAAAAATATTCCTTGTTCAATATTTACCTGGTCAATAGTTTTTACCCCTATAACCTCAATACTTTTTGTAATTCCATGTAAATGTAAAGTTACTTTCTCAATTGATCTAGCTTGAATATTATATTGTATTGGTGATATAGGTCTCAGTATTGTCATAGTTCTAACAGACATATTTACTGATAATATTGGATCCTCAACTTCTTGAGGTTGCTGATTCTGATTTTGATAAGACTGGCCTTGTTGAGGTTGATTACCTGAATTAACTGGAGGATACATATTTGGTATATTTGGATTCATGCACTCATCATAATAGTTTTTTTAAAAAAAGTCTAGTTTTAAAATAGTGATAAAAAATCTATTTTCTAATATAATAATAATTATGAGTAGATATAAAATAGTTTCTTGGAATGTAAATGGGTTTAGAGCCATTCTAAAAAAAGGTATAAATGAATTTATAGAAAAAGAAAAACCTAACATCTTGGGGTTACAAGAAATAAAAGTAGAAGAAAACCAACTTAAAGAATTGCCAGTATGTTTCAGTAAATATCATGCAATATATAACTCTGCAGAAAGAAAAGGATATAGTGGTGTCGCAACATTCTCAAACCTGAAACCAAAAGATTTTAAACTAGGTATTAGTATAGATGAATTTGACATTGAAGGAAGGGTTATCGAAACTATATATGATGAATTTAGACTCTTTAATATATACTTTCCAAATGGAAAAAAAAACTCCATACGATTAAACTATAAAATGAAGTTCTTTAAAGAATTGATGCTATATTTAAAAACTCTTATAGATAGTGGAGAGAAAATAGTGGTTATGGGAGATTTTAATATTGCGCACAAAGCTATAGATTTAAAAAGACCAGACGCAAATAGCAACATTTCTGGATTTTTACCCCAAGAGAGGAAAGTGATGGATGATTTTATAGATCTAGGATTTATAGATTCATTTAGATATTTTAATAAAGAGCCTGATAATTATACCTGGTGGGACCCAATTTCCCATGCACGAGATAGAAATGTAGGATGGAGAATAGACTATATAATGATTAGTAGAAATTTAGAGAATAATTTATCAGAAACTACTATCTATAATCAAATATATGGATCTGATCATTGTCCAATCGGTTGTCTCCTTAAATTTTAGAGTTTATAATAAAAAAATATCGCAAATGAAGAATAATAACAACTCAAAAACAACCAATGTTGAAAATACTGATAGAGATAACACTGGTGGCATTAAAAAATGGCAAGTTAATACTATAATTATATTAGGACTACTTCTCCTTATAACCTTGGGTTTGATATTTTATGTTATTGCATCTAAAAAATAAGTAATACACCAATTTACATCAGCCCTCTCATTATGAGTATTTTTTTAAAGTTTTTGATTCTATTTTTCTCATTCTCTCTACTGATTCAAGACAAACTTCTTGTAGTAGACAAACTCCTAGAATTCAAAACAGACAAATTTAAAAAGTTAGGAAATCGCCCTAAAACCCCAACTACGTATAAGAGTTTTATACCTATTCCATACGACAAAAACTAGAATATTCCTAAAATAAATGCTAATATTGTCGTATGAACTTAAATAAGAATACAAGTTACGTATTAATACACATACTCAACGGCAATGACACTGCCAATAAAATACAAAAGCAAATGCAAAATGTAGATATTCGATCTATTCAACGTGCCTTAGCAAGACTTAATGAACTGGAAATATTAAAGAAGATAGGTACTAACCATCCTAGTTATAAAGTTAACTATGAGAAGCTACTTGATTTAAGAATTACCGACAAGTTAGTGGAAGATGAAAATAGACCTAGAAGTATATTTAATCATGAGCTAGTTGATTGGCTACTTAAACTGCCTACCGGTGAAATTGATCTCATATTCAAAGACTACCTTGAAAAAGTTAATACCACAGAGCATCCCAGACAAATGACTGATAAAGAAATTGAATATCTGACAATAGAGCTTTCGTGGAAGTCCTCAAAGCTAGAAGGTAATACTTATACCCTACTAGATACCCAATTATTGCTTCTAGAGGGTATTAAAGCTAAAAACAGAACAGAATTTGAGACCCAGATGATACTAAATCATAAAGATGCTATCGCTTTCATAACTATGAATAAAGAATTATTTGGTAACAATATCAAGTTTATGACAATCGAAGAGCTACATAGAATAATTGGTAATAATTTGGGAATAGACAGAGGTATTAGAAAACAGTTAATCAGGATTACGACAAGCAACTATGAGCCTCTTTCAAATCAACATCAATTAAAAGAAAATGCAGACAAAATTCTAGAAATAATTAATAAAGTGTTAAATCCTTTAGTTAAGGCTTTGTTGGCACTTGCTTTAATACCATATTTACAAGCCTTTGAAGACGGCAACAAAAGGACAGGCCGAATGCTTGCTAATGCTATATTAATAAATTTTTTAGGTAGAGGTTTCAGTCTTAGAAAAATAGATTCTAGAAAACTGGCTATAGCATATCTTGCTTTCTATGAATTCAATAGTATCTATGCATTATCTAAGATTCTTCATGATGAACTAGAAAACTAACAAAGAGGTTCTAATCCCACATTCCCAGTATTAAAATTAGAAACAGTATTTTCAATGATAACTAGTTTCCTTTGTTGAATTAATACAGTCTATATATCTTAAAATAAAGTAAAAAAGTATTTAAATCCTTTACCCAGTAATCCTTATCAAATTATACTCATTGTAAGGGAACAGTTACCTGTTAATACCTTAAATAGCATTAAAAATATAAATATTATATAATCTTTGTATGAATTTTGCTGTATTAATAACAACTTCTGGACATGAAAATATAGAGAAAGCTGTCAAATCATTTTCTTCATACAATGTTCCTATATATATTGTAACTCCAAATAATGACTTAAAATTTAGATATGATGGATCTAGATTTAAAAGGATAAAGGTTATACATGATGAAGGTAAAGGAAAACCTCAAGCTTTAAATATAGCCTTTAAAAGCATACCAGAAGAAATTGTTTTATTAACTGATGGAGATGTATGGACAGATAAAAATGCATTAAAAGAAATCATAAATCTTTTTAGCCATAAAACTTTACCACAAAAAATAGGTCTTGTAACGGGGAAAGTTATATCTTTGAATGACAAAAATACTATGTTGGGTTTCTGGTCTCATTTTCTTGTTTTTGCTGCAAATAGTATGCGCGAGGAAAAAAATAAAAAAGGAGAATATTTTGAAGGAACTGGATATTTAATGGCTGTGAGAAAATCATTGATAGGAAAAATACCAGAAGATATATTTTCAGAAGATGGATATATTTCGTATAAAATATATACTAATGGATATAAAATAAGGTATACTGATAAAGCTCAAGTATATGTAAAGTATCCAACTACAATTAGTGATTGGTTGAAACAAAAACGTAGATCAGCTGGTGGATATACACAAAAATATATAGTAGTTAAAACTAGAAGTTTCAAAAAAGAAGCTATTGGAGGTGTTAAACTATTTTTTAAATATCCACAAAATTTAAAGGAATATTATTATCTGGTATGCCTTTTTTTAATAAGAATATATCTTTGGTTAGTCATTATTATAGATATAAGAATTAGAAAATTAAAATTTAAGGATGTTTGGGTTAGAATAGAGAGTACAAAATAAATATGGATAATAGAGATAATATAAAAAAAATAAAAGATTTAATAACAAAGTCAAAAAAAATATTAGTGTTAATGTCCCAGCCTGATGGTGATAGCATAGGTTCTGGTATAGTTTTAAGAAGATATCTAGAAAGCCTATATAAAATAGCAGACCTATATTCAAATAAAAAAGTGGATGAAAGATTTAATTTTCTAAGTTTCACTGATGAAATAAAATCTGCAAACATAGTAAAATTGGATTTATCAGAGTATGATCTCATAATGACAGTTGACACTGGGAATCTTTCTCAAGTATATAGTGCTGAAAAATATCCAGATTTTCATTTTCCACCAAACATACCAATCATAGCTATAGATCATCATGCATCAAATCAACAATATGCAAAATATAGTATTTATGATGAGGGTGCATCATCAACAGGAGAACTTTTGTATGAATTTTTAAAAAGTGAAAATTATATTCCTTCAATTGAGGAAGCTGAACTTTTATATTATGCCATAGCATCAGATACTGGATTTTTTAAATGGCAAATAACTCCAAAAACACTAAGACTTGCATCTGATCTTTTAGAGATTGGCGTTGATTTTCAGAAACTTATGGATCAATATTTTGATAACACTATTGAGAAACAAGTTCCATATTTATTAGAGTTTATAAAAAAGACAGTGTTCCATAAAAGACCTAGATATATATTACTTTATATAAGTAAATCCATGATGAGGAAATTAAAAATAAATAACGAAGATTTAAAAACAGTTAGAGATATGTATAGGAATAATTTTCAAACAACTTTCAAAGATTATTCAATATTTATCATTGCTAGTGAGCAACAAGATTTTACTATACTATCAATAAGAGGAAATCCATATTCTAATAAACTAGATTTATTTAGGTTAAGAGAATTTGGAGATTTTAATGGAGGAGGACATAAAAACGCATGTAGTTTTCTAACACATCAAACTAAATCAGATATAATAAAATCATTAAATAAAGGAATTAATTCTTTAAAAGTGAAATGATTATTTTGATTTTTTTATAATATTTTTAAAAAATCTTTTTCGATATCTTATTCTGAAGTTGGAAATATATCCATCTCTATATTTTTTATGGAAGTACTGGTTACCTTCATTATATTCCCTTCTTTATCACGAGTATATTTTATAGTTGATATGGTTCCATTAGAGGAAATTCTAATCTCCATAGTAACCCTACCATTTTTATCATATCTATGCTCAATATTATCACCGTCAATTGGTTTAAAAATCTTTGATTTGATTCTTCCTTTACTATCATGGGTAGACTCTGTGGCACCTATTCCAGAATAATAATCTATTATTTTAGAAAGAACACCATCCTCCGTTCTATAATATTCTCTAGAGTGTGTCTTGCCATCAGGGAACATTACCATTTCCTTTGATATAATACCGTTTTCTATACATTCTTTTTTGAGAAAAGTATCTGCAGTTAAAGTGTCTATAGTATCATCTTGACTAGATTGTATTAATTCAATATTCATTTTAATTTATATAAACTATTGTTTTACCATAGGTGTTTTAATTCTATTTATACATTCTCCTCTATCATTATATATGTATTCTGTGAGTGTCCTATTCCCTTTATTATCAGTATATATAGCACCTATAGAGACTCCATTTTCATCATATATATATTTATACTGCCTACCGTTTACATAGTTAACCTTAGCTATTAATTTACCATGCTTATCACTTACATACTCAGACATACTCTGTCTTCCATCAGAAAAAACAGATACTTCTTTTATAAGTTTACCAAACATATCAAAATGGTACTCTCTCCTTTCTCCATCTGGCATGACATATGTCCTTTGGCTGACCCTGCCCAATTCATCATATGAACATTCATATCTACCTAAACCTGTAGGCAAATAAACTATTTCTTCAGTAGCTAAAGGTTTTTCCATTTTCATTCAGTAATTATACCGTAACCTATATAGTTCACCAAACGACTTTAATTTATGGGGAATTTCAGAATAACTAGAATCTATTTTATCAATAAGCATTTCTAAAATAGTGCTCTTTTTTCCTTAATAGTGAATAATAACGTATATAGTTACACAAATAAAATATCTTTTTTCATTTACTGTATTACCCGTATTTCATTTCAAGCAGTTCTTTGATTTGAAGCAATATAGGTTTCCACCCATTCTCTACCATACTCTCAACATCTTCTTGTGAGGAATTGTCACCTTGAGTCAATGTAAGTCTTGTTTTATTATTGTCACTAGATAGTTCATATGTAACTATGTGGTAATTCTCTGGTTTATCTTCTTGTCCAGCTAAAGGACTCCAATGTGAGGTTTTAACTATCTTATTTGACTCAAAAGCTAGTACCTCACCTTTATCTTCATAAGGTTTCCCATTCCACTCACCACTCCATGTGATAGGATGCCCAACTACCCAATCGGTTTTAGTATTAGTGCCATGTAGGTATTGTTTTATTATTTCTGGATTTGTAAGAGCCTCCCATACTTTATTTACAGGAGCTTCAATAATTATTGAGGTTGATGCTGAAAATGTGCTATTCATGGTTTTATGATAGTACTAAATAAGCATAATAGCAAACTAAGAAGGATTAGAATAAATTCCAACCTGTTGTAATAAAAAATATTAGAACCTATCTATAAAGTGTACTAGAGACTCTGTATGATACATTACAGTAAAGAAACTTGAAACCTCTATTATCAGGGAGTTGAGATTTGCTTTATCTCTAGGCTAGGTATTTTATGTTATTACCTAATCACCCCGCTATATTCATTTTACTGAAGATACCACAAAGTTGGAATTGACAAGTATATATAATAGTAATACAATATATATATGACTAAAACTATTCTAAACATTAAGATAGCTCCTCAAACTAAGCTTCAAATTCAAGAATTCGCTGCTGAGTTAGGAGTACCAGTTAGTGTTATTATAAATGCTCAAGTTAAACAAATGCTAAGAGATAGAAAAATAGTACTTAGTACTGAGCTAGAACCTACCCCTTATCTAGTAAAAATTATGGAACAAGTTGAGAAAGATTTGATAGCTAATAAGAATATGACCAAAGCTATGAATGTTAAAGAAGCTATTGCATATCTTAATTTGTTATGAAAGTAAGGTTTCAAAAGAGCTTTACTAATCAATTTAAAAAGCTTCCAGAAATTCAAAAGCAGCTAGTTACAGATACTATAGAATTATTTACTAAAAACCCTATGTATGAAAGTCTTCGTAATCACCCATTAAAAGATATGTGGGTCAATTATCGTTCAATTACAGCAGATAGTGATTTGCGATTACACTATCGAATCGTTGATAAGGATACAACTCTATTTGTTGCAGTAGGTACTCATGACGAACTCTACAGATAGATATGTATCCCTTTGATAATCATTAGTGGATATCAAGGTTTATCTTTAATGTATAGTAGGTCTATTTTTTCAATAAGCATTTCTAGTATAGTACTTTTTATACTAAAATCAGATTCAATGTTTTGTACATTAATTTTTATTACAACAACATAGCTTGTAAGAGAGGTTTCATCTATATAAATATCAAAATTTTTTACTTCAAATCCATGATCCACTTTAGCTTTTTCTATTATATCTTTAATTATATCTCTAGCTTTTTTAAAAGATAATTCTTTTTTTATTTCATATTTAATCTGTACATTTAGATATTTTATATCATCTAATTCCAAAATAAATGCTTGTATTAATATACTATTTGGAATTTTAAAAGGAATCCCATCCTCACCTATAAAGGTAGTATAAAAAAATCCAGTACTATCTATAATTCCTACATAACCTGGTAATACCAAATCTTTAGAAAAGAATTTATTAGGGTAAGCAGGAAGCAAGAAACTAAACTGCCAGGTTGTAATCTTTATTTTATCTCCTTGGTCAAATTGTTTAAATAATAATATAACAATCCCACCGAAAAGATTTGATAGCATAGACTGAGAAGCGACTGCAAGGATAACACCCAAGAATGCTCCACCAACAAGTATATTTGTTATATTTATATTTAGTATATCAAGAACAACAATTATTAAAACAAGGTAAGAGACTATAAGAAAAATAAAACTCAATATATTAGCCTGTTTTCTTCTTGAATATTTTTCTATAGATTTAATAATCCTTTTATCTATAAAATTAATCATGAAATATCCAATTAAAAAAACAATTAACGCTAGAACTATATCATGCAACGTAGCAGGAAATTTTAAATATAAAAGCAATCTAGAGAAGGATAATACCACTATAATAATTATTAGTATAAATAGAAAGAATGAACTTATTACTTTTTTATTTTTTGAAATTTTTACTATCATGGGATCTAGATCCTTTATGTTCTCAATATATAATAAATATTATCTCTTGCTTTAAATTTGTGAAGTACTTTTAATTTTAAAATTTTAATATATTCTTCAATTTCACTATCTTCAATATAGCATACATACCTATTTGTTTCTTTGTTCCAAGATACTAGATAATTATTATCACCTATATTCTTAAATTTAGAATCATCTTTATTAAAATGCCACAAAGATATTACTATTATAGCATTTTTATTCATTATTGTCTTTATCTCCTCCAAAATCTTAATCCTAAGTTTAAATGATGGACAATGATGAATAACTGCAATTAGAATAGCCATATCCAATTTTTTATTTAATTTTTTCTCCCAATCATTTTTTGTTATATCAATATTTAGATATTTATATAGAGGATTATGTGCTTTTGCTTTTTTAAGTAGTGAATCCGAAAAATCAATTCCTAAGTATTTATCTTTATTAAAAAATTTAGAGAACCTTCCATTTCCACAACCTATATCTAGAACAGAGTCTGTATTTTTTATATATTTTAAAATTACATCAAATTCACTCCAAAAATTTTTACGTGACTTATTAAACGATTCAGCATAGTTCTCGTAAAAATTTTTATTAATTTCAATAAGCTTCTGTTCGTCCATGAGGTGCACCTTCTATATATGTTATAATTATACATCAGTGAAAAAATATTTATTAGATATTAATATGAAACAGCCTTTACCTGTAAAACCTTTAAATTTCTCTAACCAGAATATAATAGAAACCCTAATTGATAATCCATCCCAAGATATAAAAACACTTATTAGAGAAAGTAACTTATCCCAAAGCAAAGTAATAACTCTATACAAAAAATTGTGTAAGGATAAGAATATTACAGAAGACTATTCCCTAATACAAAAAAT
>JAJZDR010000018.1 GCA_021805885.1 bacterium
ACATAAAAAATATGAGTAGTATTTCTAACAGTAAAACAAAATTTATATTCCCTGTACTAATGATAATTCTTTTTGTAGCAACACTGGGTTATGTAAAATATACACAAAACAATTCTCATATAACCAATAAAAAAATACCTATACACAAAAACCCTATAAAAAAGACTCCCCAAATTAAAACTGTAGTAGCAGGCCCATTAGGGCAGAACATTTATATATGTGATTCAAAGAATAATCGAATTATAGAGGTTAACCCACAAAAACAAATAGTGTGGCAAATGGATAATATAAAGGATCCAGATGATGTACAGGTTTATAAACCTAATAGACTCATTGTAAACGAGGAAGATTATAACAGGGTAGTAGAAATAAATACACAAACTAAACAAATAGTATGGAGTTATGGTCATCTCGGTGTACCTGGTTCAACTGCCGGATATCTAGGTCAATATGTGGATGATTCATTTAGGCTACCTTCAGGAAATACTCTAATAACAGACGATGTAAACATGAGAGTTATAGCTATTAGTAGAACTGGACAAATTGTTTGGCAATACGGTGTTACTGGGGTCAGATCCAATGCTCCAGGATATCTAAATGCCCCTAATGACGCTATGCCAATTCCAGGAGGGAGTATCCTTATTACAAACATTGGTAACCACATGGCGATAGATGTTAATATCAATACGAAACAGATACTGTGGCAATTAAATATACCTCAAACATATCCTTCCGATGCAGTACCACTCCCTAATGGAAATATTATATCTACAGATTGGGTTTATCCTGGAAAAATACAAGAGATTACAAGAGGTGGACAAGTAGTGTGGACGTATCAACCTCAAGGTGCAAACGCTCTCAATCATCCATCTTCCACACAATTATTACCAAATGGTAACTATCTAGTGGTTGATGATCATAATAATAGAGTATTTGTACTAAACCCAAAAACAAAACAAATAGTATGGCAATATGGTATTACTGGACAAGCTGGATCTGGTACTAATATGCTAAATGATCCTTCTGGGGTTGCTTTATCTACTCCAATGGAATCTCCTGCTTTTGTAAATTAACAACATCGACTACACCTAAATCATCACTCCAAGCAGGATCATAGTATGACACTTCATCTATTATATATTGACTATCAACTATTAAGAATTTTTCACCCAATGAAAGATCCAACATGTTACTGCCAGGAGGTTCACTATAACGAATTACCAGTATTTCACCAATTAAAGGATTATTAAAAAATCCTTTCCTGTTATCAAAAATATATTGCCAGGCTATCTCTGAAAGAATAAGATAATGTATTATATCTGAAGTATTAGCTAAATTATGAACCCTAACTAAACTGCCTATATCAACCTTTCCATCTTCAAGTTCTCTATTATATTTATATGTATCACTAACGTCTTGCAGAATATTTTCAAATCTAGTTTCTTCGAACTCACATAACAATCGGGATCCCCTAGATAAAGCATTCTTTGTTTCTAAAGAAAATTTATCTTTTAAACGAGGCAGAGTACTGGCACTCAGTGTCTCCATGTCTTAATTATATATCCAAATAAGTACTAAAACAAATTTTATATATTTTTTTCTACCTCAACGAATATTTCTTTATAATAATCTTTGAGTTTACTATCACTCCATACTCTTAGAATCTTACTACTATTACTTATTAAAAATGTAGTCCTTTTAATGTTATTATCTTTGTTTAATACTTTATATTCTGAAGAGACCTTTTTATCATCATCAGATAAAATAGGAAAAGGAATTGCATATTTTAAGGAAAATTGTCTCTCTGAATAATTTGTCCCATCACTTATGGCAAGAAGCATAATATCGTGTTCTTGGAAAAACTTATATTTATCTCTAAATAATTTTATTTCACTAAGAGATCTGTTCATATCATCACTTGGATAAAAGTATAGAACAACAAAGCTCCCCCTATAATTATAGATTCCTCTAAAACTACTATCACTGGATAATAAATTAAAATTAGGGGATAAAACTCCAACAGAAAGTACTCCAAGTGTATATTTACCAGGTAAACCTATCATAATAATATTTATACTAAGCTAGTCTAGCATTAACTAATGAATATAATATTAAACTCCATACCCCTGAAAATATATGATTTTCCCGTATATCCTAAACTTCTTCAAAGATAAGTCTATATTTTTATCCTGCAACTCTTGTATAGAAGAAACTAACATTTCTTTATCATTGATAAGCCTATAATTCCTTAAGATGAATTTATTTTTATTATCATATGCTAAAACCAAATCTCCATTACTTGGTTTTTTTGACGCAACAATAATCACCCCCAGTAAAGGAAGATTAGAATCATTAGTCTCTAGATCTTTTACTTTTATAGCTATAATAGAATCATAGAGTTCTATTGCATTAAATGGCACCGAAACAGTAGTTTTGGATGTATACATAGTATCTAGAAGGTTATCCGGATATATTTTTTTTACCAATGGAATATTCGTATAAGAGACACCCTTATCATATTTCCATTTTTGGATTATATCCGTCATTAGATCTTTATTTTCTGTATAAAAATAAAGTATACTTTTTTCAAGTACTCTTGAAAGCTCTTGCATCCTATAAACTGATATCCTCCTTGTGCCTTCTTCATATAAAGCAACCTCTTC
>JAJZDR010000038.1 GCA_021805885.1 bacterium
GAATAGCTAACAGATTCTAAAACTAAAAAAATGGATTATGGCATGCTATAAATCCTGATGAGTATTATTCTCTCAATAATAAAGAAATTTCTCCATATTTCCTAAGTTATCCAATTAGTAACACCCTAATTAAATTCGGAAATTAAATTTGGAATAATTTTGAGACTAAAATATATTTATTATCAATATTATTCTTCTATTATCTACTCATATGCATACTAGACTGGCTTTGTACGTGGGAACTATTAGAAGATGAGACATTCGTTTTTTGTTTTTTTGCTAATCTGTTAGCTATTCTTACAGCTAATTCATAAGGGTTATTAGTGGTACCCATTTCACTCATTTCAATTTCTCTTATTATAGTCTTTACATAATTTTCATCCAATAAAGCTTCTAAGCCCTCACCATACAATATATCTAAGTTATGTAACAAACTATGCAAATTATTGTATACTTCACTCATAAAAGCACTTTCTCTTGAATAACTGGGATCTATCACATTCTTACTATGAGATGTGTCATTGTTAGGTTCTATGTCTGGTGCGTCTGTAGGTGTGTCCCCATTTTTAGGCGTAGATATTGGAGATTTAGTTTCTTCTTCTGCAGTCTTCAAAAGAGCAAAAACAAGATATGCTCCAGTACTGAAACCTTCATCTCCTGCTATATATAATCCCTCTACACTTTCATAGATATCAGGAAATTCTTCCTTAACTTGTGTATGCAGAGATAAGGAATTAGAGAAGATTTCTTTTGCCAGTCTTCCAGTTAAAAAAGTTTCTGCCAGTTCATCTCCAATTTTTGGTAATTCACAACCTTTACTATTAGCTTGTTTTAGAGCTCCATATATATATCCTGCCCCGCTTAGAAATTCAAAACGACTCCCGAAGAATTTAGATCTAGCAATCTTAGCAGATATTTCATCCATATCTGGATCCATATCTGGATAGTGTGTAGTACAGTCTACATATTTGAGCCAATTAAGCATCTCATCCTCAGTCATCGTCCTATCCCCATTTGGTTCAGTTAGAGATAAAGATAGAAGAACCCTAGAAAGATTGGGGTCTTCTCCCATTAGTTTTACAAGTTCTCTTGCACAATCTGAATGATCTACTTGGTCATTTATATCTTTATCTTTCTCCGCAAAAATTTTATCTGGTACTTTAATTTCTATTTTTTCTTCCACAGATTGTTCTTTAAGAATTTCTCCAAATGACATAATATTTATATAAACTAAAATAATTATGATGACTATATCACAGCCTATAATATTTGTCAATAAGTTTTTTATCTATAGGTTAAAAATATGTGTTAGAATGCAATATTATAAAAAGTAGAAGTATTATGAAAATAACAATCTAACTATTCTCTTTCAAATTCTTCCTCTTTGTTAAACCATATTCCATCTTTATTTCGATAATTAAAAAATAAAATTTATCCTAATGTCAAAATTTCAGCAGCTCCATCAGTGATTAATATAGTATGTTCAAAATGTCCAGATAAAGATTGATCCTGGGTTCGTATTGTCCACCCATCTCTTTCTATATAAATATCAGATCTACCCATATTAATCATACTCTCAATTGCCACAGTCATATTCTTTCTCAACTGCATACCAGTTTTTGGTTTTCCATAACCCAAAATATATGGGTCTTCATGTAATTTATACCCTATACCATGACCTGAAAGTTCTTTTACAATAGAATACCCAGCTTTTTTAACAGGCACCTCCATTGCATAAGATATATCCCCAACAAATGACATGTTTTTTGCAGCTTTAATACCTTCATCCCTAGATTTTTTAACTACATCTAAAAATGATTGTATACTTTGATCTTTTTTATCCCCAACTATAAATGATATAGCAGCATCAGTATATAATCCCTTATAAATAACTCCATAATCTAGTGATACAACATCTCCATCTTGAATAGTATATGAGCTTGGTATACCATGAACTACCTTATCATTAATACTTATACATAAAGACTTTGGATATCCTTTATATCTTAGAAACGCTGGTTTGACACCATGCTCTCTACATAATTCTTCTGATATTTGGTTAAGCTCATTCTCTGATATTCCAGGTTTTGATTCATTCTGTAGAATGTGAAGTATTTTACCTAATATTTTACCCCCATGTCTCATATATTTTATTTCTTCAATCGTTTTTGGTTTCATTACATCTAAGTTATTATATAATTTAAAATCATATTATATATTATATCAACACTTAAAGTGGCATTTATATCAACTGCTCTTTCTTTATAAAAATCTCTTATCAAAGTTTCATTTTGATAATAATTTGATATTCTCTTTAATATTGCACCATCAGATGCATCTAGTCTTTTTTCATCTTTTTGACGTGCAATTATCCTATCTGTAGCTGTTTTCTTATCTAGATTGAAAATAAATACAAAATCCAGAGATTTGTTATTCTCTCTTAGATGTTGATCCAAGAGTGAAGCTTGCACTAAAGTTCTTGGATAAGCATCAATTATAATCCTATCACTATTTAGTGCATCTAAATCTTTAAAAAAAAGGTCAGAGATTATTGAATCTGGCACCCACTCCCCATGA
>JAJZDR010000076.1 GCA_021805885.1 bacterium
AGACATATCTAGACACGGTGGTTCTAAAAAAGAATTATGGTCTTCCATTTTTCTCTCAACCAGTGGTTTCTGGGGATTACTCTTTTTTAGATACAGCTAATTATTTCCAGACCTATGGTGTCTCTAACCCTAACTATCAAGGTGCTACAGTCAAAATAGATAATAAAACTGGTAAGATTGTATGGAAAACACAATTTCCAAATCTTGTTATGAATAACCCTTTGGTTTTATCTCAGTTAGGGATGGTTATTGTGAGCACAGGGAATGATGAGTTTTTTAAAACATCTAAAACTACATTCAATAGGGGAACAGGGTTAAGTGGAGTCTATGCTTTAGATATTAGTACCGGTAAAATACTTTGGAAATTTACGGTTACAAATGGTCAGAGGAAACCAACCCCTGCATATAAAGATGGAGTAGTTTATACAATAGGAGGAAATAGGATGTTATATGCACTTGATGTTACTACTGGAAAAGTGTTATGGAGTCTTAATTATGGATCAATATCCTCTCAGGCATCTCCTTTACTAGTTGGAAATAATCTATATTTTGGAGGTTCCTATCCATATTATTTCTTTGATGTAAATGTACAAACACACCAGATAGTATGGAAAAATAATTTTGGAAATATGGGTATTAATGGCGGACTTGATGATGTAATTCCTGCATATTCTAATGGATATATCTATACCGATGCTACAAAATTAGTTAATTATAAAACTAATTCTGGATATGAATATTTATATAAAATTAATGCTCAAACAGGGAGTATAGTATGGACGGTTCAGGAAGGTTACGGAGTTTTGAATCTACCTAATGGAGCTCAAATGATAGGTAGTGTTCCTACAATAAGTGGTAATATGGTTTATGTAGGCTCTACTGCAACACAAAAGATTCTTGCGGTAAATACAAATACAGGTAAAATAGTATGGTCTACTCATTCTGTTGGATTAAATAATAAGCCTTTTATCATTGTAGGCAATCTACTCTATTTTGATAATGGTCTTGGTAATATTCAAGTCTATGATAAAAATACAGGTAAATATTTAGCTACTCGTACTACGGGAGGAAGGGTTGCAGTTGGAGGTCTATTTTATGCTAACGGTAAATTTTATGCAGATAACCTTTCTGGGGACTTCTATATATTCAAATAGGCCTATTGTTTTATAGATACCTTGTACATTAATACTCTGTTGTGTAATAATTATATCTAATGAGAGACATAAAAATAGATTGGATCCAAAGGACCTCGGTCCAAAGGTATATAATTTTATATTTTCTTTTGAATATTCTTGTATCTATTTTCACTGGAATTTTTTATCAGACTACAATACTATCTGAAATACTATATTATTTCATGATTGCCATTTCAATACTCTTTTTTATCTATTTTGGTTTCTATTTTAAAAAATATATTAAAATGGAACCTTATTTATATGCTTTCTTAGTGATTTTTGCAACCAAAATACTTGGTTTTGTCACAATAGTATTCATTGATTCATATACAGAGCCTTGGGTTTATTTTTCTAATTTATATTATTCAATAAATCATAAGAGTATAGCATCAATATCTCAAGCAGCTTTCTATGGGCAAATATCTGTATCGTTTATATTAGACCTAGTTATTTTAACTGTATTTTATCTAGCTTTCGTATATATGGGTGCTAAAATCCATGAATATACAAAAGCTAAGATCTAAGATCTAGATCTTGGAATCCAGATTCCGGATTCAGATTCTAAATAATTTATAAATTTATCTAATTATGCTATGTCAAGGGAATTGGTTCCAATAAAATTATATGGTTTAGGATTTGTAATTGTATACTTAATCTTAACTTTAATAGATGATATTTTATATAAGACAATAGTCCCAGATATAATTTCTCTGTTTATACTTATAGGATTTATACTATTTTTTGTATATGCTGGACATCTTATGCAAAAAGCTAAGTTTTCTATGAAGGCTATTATATTTTTTGCAGCCTTTCTAAACCTTATAGCAGGAATACTTGGAACACTTTTAACTTTTATAATAGATCTTATGACACACCCTTGGATATATCAAAATCAAGTAATAAAAAATAACCAACATCTATTTAAATCTCAAGGTATTCCAATAACCTATCTTACTCAGTCATCATATTTTTTTGAAATGATGATACTATTTATATTATCTACTATATTATCAATGGCATTTGGTATATTGTTTATATATATTGGTGCATATTTTGAGAAAGCTAGGGGTAAAAGGGAATTAGAATTATCTAAAAGAACTATTTAATATAGTATGGTATTTTAATTTTTTTAAATTCTTCAAGTAAGTTTTTATGTAATATTAACCGCGACAATGCTTCTGCCTCCATTTTAGCACCCATAAGCCCATTATGAGGATTGGGTTCTTCTTGAAGTCCCACATATCTAAATATGACATTAGATGTTAAATGAAGTTTATTAGTATCAATCTTATTTTGAGATTCTATGTTTTTCATTATTTTTGCATAACATATAGAATGTAGATCAATTATTCTATGTCCGAATGTAGGCTTTATATTACATTTGTTATATGAATATGTTAAAAAGCTAGTATCAAAAAATGGATTATGACCTCCTATGAGGTCATTCCCATTTTGACTATCAATCCACCTTGCGAATTCTACAATAAGTTCATTGTGAGATTTTTTATTATTTTCTAAATACTCTTTTGAAAAACCATTAATTGAAAGTGCTTGGTCATTCACAGATGCACCTTCCCATGGTCTACACTCTCCATAAAACTGTTCTTTGGGGTTTTCAAAATTTACTGCCCCTATACTAACTATAGAGTTTTTTCTTGGGTTTAGACCTGTAGTTTCAACATCTACTACTATCATGGAGTATAAAATTATATCTTTGTAATTTTAACTGCTGTACCATAACAAAGTACTTCAGATATACCTTGGGATATTTCATTAGTGTCATATCTCATACCTATTATCCCATCTGCTCCAAGGGATTTTGCATGCTCACACATAAGATTATATGTATCATCTCTAGCCTTTTCACACATATTGGTATATATAGTTATGTTTCCTCCAAATAAAGTTTGTAACCCTGCTCCTAAATTGCCTACAATACTTCTTGATCTTACAATAATGCCTTTTACTACTCCAAGATCTTCAGTTACCTTATATCCATGTAATTTAAATGTTGTTGTAACCATTTTGTGATCAAAATTTGAATTTTGCATAATTTTATATCTATAAATTAATCAATCTAATTGTATTCCTTTTTGATTTTTATTTAAATAGAATTGTAGGTTAGTTTTTACTATAATTATATCTTTTTTCTGCAAGGGATATAATCTCATAGGGGACATTAATACCCGTAACTTTAATAAATTCTAAAAAAATAGGAGACCTATTTATCTCAAGTATATAGTAATCTTGTCTATTATCAGTAGATTTTAGTCCAGTAAATCTAGATCCTAAAACAATATCTATACCACCTATATCAAAAGATGATATTTCCATACATTGTTTTGCAATTTTAAGCTCCTCTTTATTTAGCCTTAAAGGCATTCCAGTAGCTCCTTGAGCAATATTTTTTACAAATTTGTTATCATTTATCTTTAGCATTCCAATATTTAATATTTTGTCTCCTACAAATATAATACGAATTTCTTTCTCAACCTTTATATACTCCTGCATCATAAATGTTATACCACTATTGTCTTTTAATATCTTTATAGTTTCACTTTGGTCTTTTACTACATAGGCATTTCTACCTTTCTTACCATAAGTATCTTTTAAAACAGCTGGATATTTAAAATTATAGATGTCATTTTTTTGTGGTGATAATATAAACGATGGTATGTTAAATTTAGGATTTTTTAACACGGTTGTAATGTTCTTCATACCTATACTTGGAAGGTTCATATCTTGATCTATAAAAACCTTATTATGCAGCTTTAAGTAAGAAGCTATTGTCACAGCAAAATCATTTTTTATAATCCTAAATATATATATATCATATGATAGAAAGTTATTAGAAAGAATGCTTTCTACAGAGATAGACGATCCATTATATTTTATAGATACTTGATTTTTAGATACAATATCTACAATATGTTCTCTTTTAATAGCTTCTGTATATATAAGGTTTGTTTGAATTGATTTTTTATTTCCTATTATTAATATTCTCATAATCCTATTATCCCATAAAAAATACAATAATAAAATTTTAGGATCTAGATCCTAAGGATCTAGATTCCAGATACTATCTAAATTAATGTAGGTATTTATTTATATTTAAAGCATTTTTTAAAGGTTGCTTGACACAAATTACTATAAGTATTACATTAATGATTAATGTTGGTGGTTGAAAGTGGTGATGGGTGGTTTTTATAATTTAATAAAAATAAAAAATATGTTAATAGGAGAATTTAGTGCAAAGTTACAAGATAAAAACAGAACTTCCCTGCCGAAGAAATTTAGATCAGAAACTGGGGATAAGTTAATTATATCTAAAGGATATGAAGATTGTCTTCTAGTAATACCATTTTCAAAATGGGACTTGATGATAAAAGATATCACAAATAAGCCTTTTACCATAGGAAGTGCTAGAGATACAGCAAGATTTATCTTAGGTTCTGCCCAAGAAGTATCTTTGGATGATCAAGGAAGATTTGTTATACCACAAAGCCTAATCAGCCATGCAGAACTTAGTGAGGATATATCATTTATTGGTCTTATAAATTGGGTTGAAATATGGAATGAGGCAAGGTGGAAGGAGAGAGAAAACTTTTTAAGAACTAATAGTTCTAATATTGCAGATGCATTAAATGGAATTAATGTATCAGGGAATCTAGATTCAAGGAACCTAGGTTCAAAGTATGAATAAACCGTTATGAATAATTATCATAACAGTGTCCTTTTACAACAAGTTTTAGATAATCTAGGTATTTATACCATTGGTATGAATATCACTGATATTAGTGAAGAAAGGATATACATAGATATGACTCTTGGAGGTGGAGGGGTAAGTTTAAAGATTATAGAAAATCTACAAAAAGGTATAGATGAAGGTAGTTTTAAAAAAGGTACTCTAATATCTATCGATGTTGATAATGATGCTTGTTTGAATTTTAAAAAATTCCTAGATAAGCATTTTAAAAATATCAAATATATGGATACGTATATTGCAGTAGGTAATATTAAAGTATATATAATAAACTCAAATTTCAGAGATATTAAGTCTATTCTTTCAGATATTAATATAGAGAGTAATGTAAATGGTATAGTCTATGATCTTGGACTCTCTAGCTTTCAGATTGATAACAATGATAAAGGTTTCTCATATAGTGAGAATTCAGATCTTGATATGAGGATGGATAAAAATTTGAAAGTTAAAGCTTCTGATCTACTAAATGGACTATATGAGGATGAGCTTTATAATATTTTTATAAAATATGGAGAAGAGCCATTCTCTAGAATCATTGCTAAAAATATTATAAAAAAACGTAAGGAAAAGGAGATTGTAACATCAGATGAACTAGTTAAAATAATTAGTTCTAGTGTGAAGATACCATTAAAGAGGGACCTAGGTCCAAGAAATAAAGCTTATCTCTATCACCATGTATCAAGGATATTTCAGGCATTAAGAATAGCAGTCAACGATGAGTTGGGCGCTTTATTTGATTCACTGCACCAAGTGCCAGAAATCCTTGAATGTGGGGGTAGGGTAGAAATAATATCTTTCCATTCACTGGAAGATAGGATAGTAAAGAATTTTTTTAAGGGAACCAGTTCCAAAGGAACCAGTTCTAAGGAATTTATAAGTTTATATAAAAAACCTATTATTCCAGATACGGCAGAGATTGAAAAAAATAACAGAGCAAGATCTGCAAAATTAAGAGTATATGAATATACAGGACCTAGGTCCACAGGCATATGAAAAGAAATAAAAAAACAACAAAATTAAATAAATTATTAAATCTTATGATAGTAGTACTTATCATGGTGGTTGCTGGTCAGTTATATTTAATGAATAAGATTGATCTTGCAAGTATTAGGGTTTCTAACCTTGTAAGCCAGTATACTTCTGTTAATATCCAAAACCAGACCCTGCAGGGAGAAGTCTCTTCAGCTCAATCAATCATGGCTATCAAAAATACAGTTTTAAAGAATGGATATAAAAGTGTGAAGAGTGTACAGTATGTACCAGGAGGTACTTATAGTTTTAACCTTGGATCAGGATCCGTTGGATCGGGATCTAAGACGACCACTTCCAATTAAGACTTGTTAGAAAAATTATATGCATGGACAGTAAAAAATTTGGTCTTAAACCTACGAAATCAGGGTCATTAGGATCAGGATCCAAATCCATTGGGTCTAGACCCTTTAGAAAAAAAATATCAGGTATAATGATACTTTTTGTACTATTCTCTTTAGTACTAGGATTTAGACTTTTTAATATCCAAATAGGTCAAAACAATAAATATACTCTACAAGCACAGCAAGAGAATAATTTTTCAACTTCAATTCCTTCACTTCGTGGTCTTATAACAGCATCTAATGGTCTTGTTTTAGCTGATAATGTACCTATATATGATGCTTATGTTACGATAAAAAATATTACAAATAGAAATAATTTTGTAAGCGAGGTAACAAAGGAACTAGGGGTTCCTCAACAGCAAATTTGGAATTTAATAAATCTAAAATTGGTGTGGGTTAAAATTGCATCAGATGTAACTACAAAACAAAAGAATAAACTAAGTAATTTAACATCATTATCATTTATTCAAAATGAACAGAGGTCATATCCTAATGGTAGTTTATTCTCCCATGTATTGGGTTTTTTAGGTAAAGATAGGAGTGGGAATATAAGTGGATTTTATGGTATTGAGGGGTATTTCAATGGAGCCTTAACAGGACACGCTGGTTATACTCAAGGGATTGAAAGTGCCTTGGGAATACCTTTACTTAATAAAAATTATAAATTTATACCACCTCAAAATGGTGAAAACATAAATCTAACGTTGAATCCAGCTATACAAAATATTGTATCAACAGATGTTCAATACTGGTCTAAAAAAGAAGATGCAACATCTGGGGCTGCAATAGTTATGAACCCAAAAACTGGAGCAATCATTGCTATGTCTTCATATCCTAGTTTTAATCCAAATACTTATTGGAAATATCAATATTCTGATTATCTTAATAATGCAATCTCTTTTATTTATGAACCTGGATCTGTAGGGAAGCTAATTATGGCAGCTGCAGCTCTATCATCTGGTAAAGTTACTCCACAAACAACAGTAGATGATAAAACAGGTATGTTTCAAGTTGGAGGTCAAACTATATATAACTGGAATAAAGCTCCTGATGGTGTTATGAATCTTAGCCAGATTCTCTTTCAATCCTCTAATGTTGGAGCAAGTATGATTGCAACAGAATTCCTTTCATCTCAGGCCATGTATAACGAATCAAAGAATTTTGGTTTGGGTTCACTTACAGGTATTACACTTCAAGGTGAGGAGACTGGTACTATACCTGCGTATCAAACTTGGAATGCATCTAATCTTGCAACAGATTCTTTTGGTCAGTTCGTCTCTGCCTCCCCCTTGCAGATTATAGATGCATATGCTGCTGTTGCAAATGGAGGAGTGAGGATGCAACCATATGTGGTGAATAGTATCACAACTCCAGGTGGAAAGACTGTGACATATCATCCAACTGTAGTAAACAGTCCTATAACTCCTACAGTAGCATCACAGCTTAATTCTATGTTTACATATACAACTGGTGGAGAACCTAATTGGGCATTACATCAAACCGGGGTTGGTGCATATATGCCTATTATTGCAGGTAAAACAGGTTCTGCTCAAATGCCATCTGTAAAACATCCTGGTCAATATTCTACTCACAATTATGTTATGACATATGTAGCCTATGCTCCAGCAAATAATCCTAAATTTATACTTCTTACAATGATGAACTCTCCTCAAAAACCGCTTTTAGGACAATACTATGCTGCAACAACAGCTTGTGTAGAGTGGGGGGCAATAGCAAAACAACTATTCCAGTATTATAGTATTGCACCATAATGATTGGATTTTTAATATATTAAACTCTCCCTTTTATTGTGTTATCATTATTCTAACTTTATATCTTAAGTTATGGAACCTACATCTAAGGATTTTAGTTCTAAGGATCCTAATCCTAAATATGGGAATGTATTTGGTTCTGTGAATAGTCAATGGGTTCCTCGGATTCAGATACCTTTTCTAATATCAGGTCCATCAGGGATAGGTAAGACCTATTTAATGAACAAGATATTACAAGGATCTGGATCCAAAGATAATAAATATAACTTTAAAAGGGTGATGTCTACAACTACACGTCACAAAAGAGAGAGGGAAAGTAATAACGTTGAATATGAGTTTGTATCGATTAAGGAATATGAAGCTATGGAAAAAGCTGGTGAATTCCTTATATCAAACACTTTTTATGGAGCAAAATATGGATTTAGAAAAGATGCTTTTAAATATGTATTTGATTCTGGATTTACACCTTTAGCATTGGTATATATATTCACAATTGAGCAGATAAAGCCTTTATTTGATGATTCATTTTCCATATTTCTATACCCAAAAGATATTAATTTTCTGTACTACAGGATGAAAAAAAGAGGTGATACTGCTGATAGTATTGAAGATAGGATGATTGCTGCAAAAGCAGAAATAGAGTATTTTAAAGAGTCTAGACTCAAAGAGTCTGCACATTCTTTTTATGATACCTCATATGAGGTTTGGAATGATGATATTTCTCCTATTCTTGATATTATAGATGCCTATTACTTAGGTATAGATTCTCATCATTCTAGGTTTAGAGTCTAGACTCGTCTAGACTCATTGAACTACAAGGTAGTTCCAAGAGTAATCAGTGGGTTTAGTATCTGGATTTGCAAAGTTAATAGTAAACTGTGCCTTGTTTTCTGTAACATAAACTCCCTGCATATCCATACTCACCTGTCTGAAAGGGTTAGTAGGTGTTATTAAAACTTTAGGGGTAGATGTATATGGTGTTTTAAAATTTATTGTGACCTGGGTTCCAGACTTTAGTGATGATGTTCCTGTTATAAGATTTAAAACTCCTGTTGTGTCAGTAGATCCAGAGTTTAGTGTGGCACTAGCACTAATTCCAGCATTAGAGTTTATAACAAGTGTAGGTGTATTTCCAGTTGATATGATATGTCCTCCTACTTCTAGATTACCAGATATATTTAAATTACCGTTTATATTAATATTACCTCCCAAATCTTGTATATCTTGGTATGATAGTCCAGAAACT
>JAJZDR010000046.1 GCA_021805885.1 bacterium
AACTAGGTTACAAGTAGCTTTATTACAGATACTTTTCCTACTATCTTTTTAAGCTATTAAAATAGAGATTGAGGAATTGATGTGTTATATATGCTCCCATAAAATTGAGAATTCCCAAATGTATATACAGCACCATTATTTGTTAATATGTAATAACCATTATTATTAGAATTTATGGAAAACCCCACAGGTATATCTGATGGCTGATTAGGTATGTTATACATAGAACCATAAAATTGTGTATCCCCAAATGTATATACAGCACCATCTTTTGTTATAAGATAGTAACCATTTCCAGATTGTGTCAAAGCAAAAGTAATGGTGGTTTTAACAGGTGCGTTCGGTATATTAAATACAGATCCATAAAACTGTGCATTACCGAATGTATATACTGCGCCATTTGAGGTTACAATGTAGTAGCCTCCTCCTGATGGTGTTAGAGCAAAAGAGATAGGTGTCCTGTCTGGTACTGCTGAAGCCGGTATATTGAAGAGTGATCCATAGAAGACTGCATCCCCAAATGTATACACTCCTCCATCAGTTGTTAGAACATAATACCCCTTTCCTGTTGGAGTTGGGACAATACTAACTGGAGTTTTCACAGGAGCATTAGGTATATTAAACACAGATCCATAAAATCCTGCATCTCCAAATGTATATATTCCCCCATCCTGGGTTAGTATGTAGTATCCTTTTTTGTCAGGAGTTGTTGCCGCCATTACAGGAGTACGGTTAGGTATAGTTCCTGTAATTGTTGTTAAATCACCATAAAATGTACCTGCACCAAACGTATATACCTTTCCATTTTGTCCAAGTATATTATATTCCTCTCCGGAATTTTGAATTTGTAACATTGAATTTATATTCAAAAGTCCATAACCATATGTATTATTTATTCCTCCTCCAAGCCGAGTTGAAGATTCTTTAAAAAGCAAATTGATACTTTGTGGATTTTGTACTCCATATCGAGCATCGTACAAAGCTATTGCTGCAACAGCTTGAGGTGCAGAAAAAGATGTCCCTGCCAAATACTCATTTGAGAATGATGTATAGGATGTTACATTGTTGCTATCATAACCTGTGTATGTTTGTTGATATACTAAAGGTGTGTTATATCCTACAGGTGCAACTAATGTCTGACAATTACCCAGAGAAGAACAACCATAATTGGAATAGGAGGTTAATAAATTTTGTGAGTTAGAAGCTCCAACAGCTATAACCCCAGGGTAACCAGCTGGATATGCTAGGGATGAAGATGATTCATTCCCTGATGATGCAACAACTGTAATTCCGTTATTAATAGCATCCTCTAGTTCTGTCTCCTCAGCAGAAGATGGAGTCATAGATTCTATTGATAAATTTATGACATTTGCATGATGGTCTATAGCCCACTGTATTCCCATTATCTCCGCAGATACTGGAACCCCCTGGGAGTTTCCTATCTTTACAGGCATGATAGTAGAGTTGAAAGCAATTCCTGCAGTCCCATATTGTGTTGATCCAGAAGCATCATTGTTGGTGGACGACGCAATAACTCCTGTTACATACGTTCCGTGTCCTACACTATCATATGGATGATATTCATTTACAGTCTGATTATTGTATACAGCTAAAGCATTATATGGATCTGTGATATTTAAACTTGCAAGTGATGGAGCTTGCCCATACACTGTTCCCGTTAGTGGATTTGTATAGTTTGTATACGCAACCCCACTATCAAGTACTGCAACTATAATATTTGAAGATCCTCCCAAAGATGATGTAAACCCTGAATTGGATACTACAGGAGCATTAATCATAAAGAGATTCTTTTGATTATTAATATCTACATTGTTTGGAAGCGTTGAGAAAGATCTTATATAGTTAGGTGTAACAGATTTAACATTGGTTGTCTCCTCTAATCCTGTTAGAAAATTCTTATAACTCTCATTTTGAGGTCTTTTTACTATTGCAATAGAGCTATTTACATTTGACACCGAAGGTCCCTCTAGTTTGGGGGATAATTCTCCGGACCCAGATCCAGATCCAGACCTATTTTTATATACAACAATAGCCTCATTGCTATTGTAATTCTGGTTATGGATAAGAGAGTATACTTTAGATTGAGGACTCGGTTGATTTGTGGTGGTTGAATCTGAGGCATAAGCATTAATTCCAACACACAAAGGTATTATAAATAAGGATAAAACTAATATTTTAATACTTATTTTTCTATTCATTGTCTCCTATTGTATAACATTAATATTGGAAGTGGAATTAAAATTACCAATCCCAGTTCCATCATATGTAGCATTACCAAATGTATATACACCACCGTCCTGGGTTAGGATATAGTAACCTTGATTTTGAGGAGTAACAGATAAAGCCTTAGGGGTTTTTACAGGTGCACTTGGTATATTAAACATGGATCCTTCAAATACTGCATCTCCAAATGTGTACACACCACCATCAGCTGTTATAAGGTAATAACCATTGCCTGATGGGGTCAAAGCAAAAGTGACAGTTGTCTTTACTGGAGCATTCGGTATGTTAAATACAGATCCATAGAATTGAGCGTCCCCAAATGTATATACAGCTCCATTTGAGGTTACAATATAGTAGCCTCCTCCTGATGGTGTTAGAGCAAATGAGACAGGTGTCCTGTCTGGTATGGCAGATGCAGGAATATTGTATAGTGACCCATGAAATACTGCATCCCCAAATGTATACACTCCACCATCGGCTGTTAGCACATAATAACCATTACCAGACGGTGTTGTTACAATTGAAACTGGAGTTTTAACTGGAGCATTAGGTATATTAAATACAGAGCCATAGAATTTTGCATTACCAAAGGTATATATGCCTCCATCCTGAGTTAGTATATAGTAGCCAAGATCTGATGCTGTTGTTGCAATATTTACAGCATTATTATTTGGAGCTCCATTTACATATGACATGTCTCCATAATAATTGGCGTTCCCAAATGTTAGGACTCGACCATGTCCAGATAGAAGATAGTATGCCGATGCTGTCGATGAGAAAACAGTGTTTGATATAAAGAACTGATTTAGTGGATTCCACAAAGCAAGGGATGGTTCTTGATAACCTAAAGTCCACAAACTTACGCCACGAAGATTATTATCAAGTATTTGTTGATAAGTTAGGGATAAAGATTCTGGATTCTCATAAAATCCTTCCCTCATTTGATCGCCAGAGGCGCAATTTGGTGGAGTATTATTTGATGGATAACAATATCCATACCATGGGGTAGAGGATATTGAATCCCAATGTTTTGTACTCGCATTCTTGTATTGATCATTAGTTTGACCATAAGGTTCTTCTATGCCAGTATTTGCTATTGCATTTGCATAAAGGTTGAAGGATGTTGTTGCAGTATCATTTCCATAATATGGTACTCCAAAAATTATCTTGTTTGCTGGAGCTATCGATGCATAATCCTTCATAGCTTGTTTTACATCATACCAAAAAGGACCATTCCCGTTGTTATAACCAGTCAATGGTGCATTAGGATAGGCTTGAGCTGAAGATGAAGTATAAAAATCGTAAGCCATTACATTTATTGCATCTGTAACGTTAGCAAGCGCTGGAATATTATATAATGACCCAGTCCATCTTGCTGCTGATGCAAAAGTATCAACACTAATAAAAGATCCTGGGATTTGAGAGTGCATCTGGTTGGTCAGGTTAGATACAAATGTTGTAAAATTATTTATTGTTGCTTGACTAGGGGTTCCATCAGTAGATGGGTTGTATTCAAAGTCTATATTTACTCCCTGAAGATTGAATGAGTTTACTTCTGATATAGTGTTGGTAATAAGATTTTGTGCTACAGCTGGTGTATTTACAACACTTTGTATGTCAGAGAGATTAAAAATTTTAATTGTTAATACTACTCTCACATTACTTTGATGTGCTAGATTTACCATATCTACAAATTGCTGAGAGTGTAACCCTTGATACCCAGGATCGTTAGGTGCATTTGTACCAAAATTTCCACTAGAGTTTGATGTTATACCAAAATATGCGATTGTTGTTAGATTGTTATATTCATATGATTGATAAGCATTGCTTGTCAAATCCCAATAAGGGGCAAATCCCATAACCTCTTTTTCTTGCCCAGATGGTCCATAGGCTGCAAAGGGTCTGGACCCAAAGGATCTAGATCCAAATTGTGTTGGCATAGGATTTGGTTTTGTTGTTGCAGGTTTGAAATTATATGTCTTATTCTTGTATTGATTGTTTAAAAGTATATTGCCAATTTGAGAATTTGGAGGTGGGGTCTGTGCAAATACTGACCCTGTAAATAAAAACAAAGAAAAGAATACTGATATAGATAGAAATATTTTGATTCTACTCATAGTATTTAAACCTATCAAATATGTATATACTTGTCAATTTATATAAAACTCAAGTAGAGAGAAGTACTTAACCCTAGTGTTTTTGGTAGAGTAACTATAGAAAGTAGAAGAGGTTTATTGTCCATACCAGTATTGAGCAATCATGCCAATACCTGCAACTTCGTTTGTATCCCAAGTTTGTCCAGAAGCTAGGCCTGAGACCGTCCCTTGTACAGTGAAGGTAGCTCCGTTTTGTGTTTGACCATTTGTATTTGTTGCAGATAAACCATAATAATTAAATGATGATGTGTTCCAGGCTCCATTCAGTCCACACGTTGAGGGACAATCACCAACATTTATATTCACTGCTCCAAAAGTATCATTGACTGTGTCTCCATTTACCCTTGCATTACCTTCAATGTTAAAGAATAACCTTGGGGATAAATTTACAGTTACATCTGCTATAGGGTTTCCATTTACATAAAATACCGCAGTAGAATTCTGTGGCCACCATGCTAGTTCTACATTTGTAGGACTATTTGATGCTTGAGATAAATATTCATATGTAAATACTCCGTTTTGTACTCTTTCCCATGTATAGTAAGGAAGACCATGAGATGATGCGGATGTTGAATCTGTCTGAATGCCTACAGATATTGCATTATTAGAAGCATCGTGAGCATTTATGTATGCAGAATACCCTGTTCCTGAGCCTGATTCTGTTATAGTATCACTATATGTGAAATATGGATTACCTGCTGGTACTATTACAGGATTTGATACTACAGATCCTGGAGTAAATGATATTCCTGTGAATGTCGTATCGCAAATATCTCCAGGTTCTCTCGATGCAGCTAAGAATGATATAGATGGATTATTTTCCGCTACTGGATATACACCCAATGTTACCTGATTATCTATCGTTACTGATATTCCTGTAGCAGTCCATGTGACTTGAAGATGATGAGATGCTCCTGATATTGCACCTCCTGGCCAATATCCTCCTACTGGTACACCGTTAGCAGCCCCCTCTACCATTATTGTTATACCATTTGGTGATACACCAGGATCGTGAATGAATCCAAAGGCTATATAGTTTTTAGGGTCATTCCAAAATTGTACTAGCCCTTTATATCCTGTCCCAGATCCATATGCACAATTACCATTTGGACAATATGTACCTTTTAAATCTACACTTAAAGTTCCTGAAGATGATCCTCTGTACGTTGTTGTAGCTCCTGATTGATAATTTACAGGACCTGTTCCCCAAGCTCCTTGATTTTGTCTTTGACCCCATGCATGAACAGTACTTCCATATGTTGAAGTAGTTGCATATAGACCTGGGTCCCAAGAATATGGAGATAATTGTGCTGATGCAGCAAAGGATTTATGAGCTACAAGAGTAAATACAGTAGCTATAACAAATAAAAATATTAATGATTTTAAGATTTTCATTAGATATAATTTATAGGATTCTATATTCTAAGTCAAGTACCCAGAGACAAGTTTTAATATGAGTAATGTATACAATGAAAATCATTGAGCCTTAAAGTTGAAAATGTTAACACTGCTCCTAAAAAACAAGGGGATCTGGATCCAATGGATCTGGATCCAAGGAAACAAGGTCCAGATTTATGATACCTATCTTCTATATATTCAAGATCTTGAGGGTACTCTGTACTTACCTGATCTAAAAGTTCTGCTATACTACAACCTATACCTTTATTTCCAATTATTATTGCTACCCTTCTTATATCCACTAAAAGATCAGAACCTCTAATTTTGCGAATAAGACTTTCTTGAACTTTTGGTATTGGTAATTCAAATTTTTGATGTAATGCTCTAATATCTGAATAAATACCAAAAGATCCTCTCCTGAATAAATCATCCTTTCTCTCCCCATTTTCTGTATCAATGGGGACTCCTCCTACACGTCTTGTTATTAGATCTAAAATTTTTACTAAATGAGGCTGGGTTCTTTCAAATTCTTCTCTGGTTATTCCTTCTGGTTTATAATCAAGTTCAAAAAGAGATGGGAATCCTGGAGATCTTTTTATATCTGGATTTTGAATCCTTTGATCTCTCCTTACTAATATTTGCTCTACTGTATCCACAATTTTATAATATATCTGTAGAGTAATTTGTCAAGAATCCTATATTGGCAAAATCATACAATATACAATATTAATACAAGGATCAAGATTTAAGGCCCTAGTCCCGATCTAGGTCCAAGGAAGATAAAATTATGAGTACACAAACAGTTGATATTACAATTGATGAAAAGCTACTTAGAGAAATGGATCAAGCAGTAAAACAGGATCTAGGAAGTAGGAGTAAGTACTTTAGAAGACTAGCTATTATAAATTTAGATATACGTAAACGTTGGAATGACCTTTTATCTTCTGGAAATGTATCAATATTATAAAGCCAGCAGAATTTTTAAGTATAGACAATGGTTATTCTCGATAAATATGTCACTTTATAATCTTTTAAATTTATATAAGTGTGAAACCTAGAAAGAATAATACTACCTGCTTTTTTTGCTTATTGATCGTACTACCATATCAAAAAAATCATGAGTAACTCCATGTTCATATTTTGATGGTACTGCTTTATTTATTTTTTTTATAATGAATCCTGATATTCCATCAATATTACCTTTATATTTTTCAATAGTGGACAACCTAAGGTAAAGTAGCCTCCAAATTGTCACTTGTTCTGCCTGAGTAATAGTATCTCCATTACGTAATTCAGTGATTTTACCAATAATGGCACTCTTCCATCTTTTTGAGCTATAATAAAGAGGATTATATGTGAGAGGATTATCTTGATTATCACTACCTTTTAAATAAGGATCTTTTTCTCCATCTAATTTTAATGCAGAGAATATAAATAAAGCTCCCAACGTTTCAGGGGAATAAAGGTTGTGAGGATACTTCCTTTTAATATATTCAAAATCATGAGGATGTCTATGATGAATATCTCCGATAAATTGATGCAGTACATCTCCTTCCATCAGGCCCTCCTGTATAAATCTCTGTATAATCGCTAATAAATCTGAATTTATGATCTTTTCGAAACTAGAACTTGATAACTGTGGCAATGTTATTCCTTGTTCCAAGACCAATTCTTGCATATCTGCATATATGGTTAGAGCTCCTTGTCTGAATTGCTTTTGCCTATCCATTGCGGAGGTATCTTTATTAGAAGAATCAGTCATAACACTTAGTATCTTGGCTAAATTAGGCTGCTTGTTCTCAAATTTGTCTACAGGTATCTCTGGGGCTTCTATATCTTGACGAGGAAATGAAGGTATTCCATATTCTATATCATCTATTTCACTATAAAATGTTTCACCTAAATCGGACATACTAGAAATATCAAAATTAATGAGTTTATTATATAAGACCTATAATATTTTGTCAATCAATGGAATATTGAAGTTTTCTTGATAATTCAATGATTACTGCACATATATTAACAGTATTTGTATCAATTTACTAAACGAATGGAGTTAACAAACCTAGAAATTTATTCAGCCCTGTTGAAAATCTAATTTGGGTTTACTATATTGAACAACTCAGGAAAAACTATATCGAAATCTTTACCCAATAATCATATTTTCTTGATAATTAAAGGGTTTTAAAATATAATAGTAGAATCTATGCTGAGAATTTTCACACTTTCTAAAAAAAGTATAAGGTATATCAAACATTTTGGGTTTATCGCTTTTTTAAAAAAAGCTAAGGTCTATATGAAAGATAGGCTGGTAAGATCCAGAGATAATATATCATATCAAGAATTTGTAAAAAAAGAACAAAAGAGTTTAAAAAATGTATCAAAGATAAAAAAGGAAATTGATAGTTTTAGGTATAAACCCCTCATATCAGTAATCATACCTACATATAAAACACCTATAAAATTTTTAAAAGAAGCAATAGATAGTATACAAAAACAATTTTACAATAACTTTGAAATTATAATATATGATGATGCATCAAAAAGTGTAGAGATTGATAACTATTTTAAAAATATACAGATTCAAAATCTAAGAGTATTCTATAACAAAAAAAATTCTGGTATATCCGAGACCTCGAATAATTCAGTTAAAGAATCAAAAGGAGAGTACCTAGTTTTTCTAGATCATGACGATACCCTTTCCCCTGATGCTCTATATGAAATAGTCAAGATCTTGAATAAGAACAGAAACATTGATTATCTTTATTCAGATGAAGATAAATTATCAAAAAGTGGGGAGAGAGAAGATCCTTTCTTTAAACCTGATTTTTCATATGACATGTTACTCTCCTGTATGTATATAACCCATATAAGAGCTATAAAAAAATCTACATTTTTAAAACTTAAAGGTTTGGATCCAAGATATGATGGTGCTCAAGATTGGGATTTCGCACTGCGACTTTATGAGCATAAAGGAACTTTTTATCATATACCAAAAATACTATATCACTGGAGAAAGACAGATCAATCTACAGCAAATGAGAGCTCTGGTGCAAAATCATATGCATATAAAAGACAAAAAGAACTTTTGGAGGCTCATTTAAGACGATCAAAAATTGAAGCGGAGGTTAAAGAAGGATACTGGAAAGGATCATATAAGATAGATTATAAAATAGAGGACTCGACCCAGGGAGAACCAAAAGTTTCTATAATAATACCATTCCGTGATCAAGCAGGGTATCTTAAAACATGTATAGATTCAATAAAAGAAAAAACTACATATAAAAATTATAAAATTATACTAGTAAATAATCAAAGC
>JAJZDR010000012.1 GCA_021805885.1 bacterium
CATATAAGATAGATTATTCTATAGGGGGAGGTATAGTATTAAAAACAGCTTTCTCTTATTTTGATTTTTCATATTCTAATGTTTTAAATCAAAACCTTGATAAAATAATTAATATTATAGATCCAAGGGATCAAGATCCAGGGGATCAAGATCCAGGGGATCAAAATGCAGCAACTCAAAATTTAGGAGTCCAGTCTCAAGGAGGCGTGCCTCAAGAAGTTAAAGTACAAGCACATGATTAGTTTTAAAGATAATTTAAAAAATGGAATTGCAGTTGGTGAAGTTATTTCTGTTAACTCAATACTCTGTGAAGTTAGAGGGTTTAGAAATTTAAAAACAGGGAGTCAAATATTATTTGAATCTAATTCAAGGGGTTTTGTGAATGAGATTAAAGATGATATATCGAAAATTGTACTTATTGAAGATAGAGGTATTATTCCTGGTCAAATGGCTTTAGTTTTAAAAGACACACTAACTGTAGCTTTTGGTTTAAATACTTTAGGTAGAGTAATTAATGTTTTTGGAGAACCTTTAGATGGTAAAGGAAAGGTGTTGGATACCAAAGAATTAGATATGTTTAGAGAAGCTCCATCAATCATACAAAGAGATGATATAAAAAAACAAATAGAAACGGGGAATATTGTAGTGGATACTTTATTCCCATTAGCTTTTGGTCAAAGAGAAGTTATTCTTGGAGATAATAAGACAGGGAAGACAACATTCCTTATTGATCTTATTCGTAATCAAAGGGATAAATCATTGATTGTTTATGTACTAATAGGTAAAACGAATGATCAAGTATCTAGTATTATTACATCACTTGAGGAAAGTGGAACGTTAGAATTTTCTGTTATTTTGGTTGCCAAAGCAGAATTACTCCCAGTTGAATCCTATCTTGCGCCATTTGCAGGATGTTCTATTGGAGAAGCTTTATGGAGTATGGGTAAGGATGTCATCATTGTTTATGACGATCTTACAGAGCATGCTAAATCATACAGAGAGATATCTTTAATAGAAGGTATTTTTCCCGGTAAAGACTCTTACCCTGCTGATGTTTTTTCTTTGCACTCTAGATTACTTGAAAGAGCTGGAAGAGTTAAGAATAATGAAGGATCTTTAACTGCATTACCAATAATATCAGTTCAAAATAATGATTTTACTGGATATATACCTACCAATGTTATATCTATAACAGATGGACAACTTTTTTTTGATAGAGAACTATATTTAAAAGGAATACGACCTGCAATTAATACTGGGATCTCAGTATCTAGAATAGGTAAAAGAGTACAAGAGATATTTATGCAGTCTATATCAGAAAAGCTAAATATGGCTCTGATTAAATATGATCAAGCATATAAATTTTCTCACTTTGGAGTGAATATGCCACCTTCAGTACTTGCAGATTTAGATAGGGGAGAGAAAATTAATATTTTATTTAATCAGAATATTGGAGAATCATATACATTATTTGAACAGAAAGTGTTAATTACTGTTGTGCTTTCCCAATATATGAATATAAAAGCAGAGGATGTGTACAAAATGAAGAGGAATATTAAGAAATTAAGGAATATATCTGATTTTAAAGAAGAAGATGTCGAAAATAAAGAACTAATGAAATTCCTACTATCATGAATAGCATTAAAGATATAAATAACAATATAAACCGCATAAATACCATAAAAGATATATCTTCTATTTTTGAAAAAATAGCTTCAATTAAAATAAATCAGATAAGACAAGATGTTTCCGCAAGAAAAGAATTTTATGATGATATTTGGGACATATATGTAAAACTTAAGGCTGGAAACTATAATGATGATAAGGTATCTAAAAATCAGAATAAAATAAATAGAACAGCATATATAATAGTTTCTTCCAATTCTGGTCTTATTGGAGATATGAACAATAAAATTATAAACCTTTTAAAGAAAGAGATTAAGGATAAAGAGAAAGTTGCAACAGGGAAATATGATGTTTTTGTTATAGGAGATAAAGGTAAGAGAATTTTAGAATTAGAAAATATTAAATATGTTAAAAATTATACATTTAAAGATGAGGTAAATGATGAATTTACAAAAGAAATACTTGATGATATAGAAAATTATAGAGCTGTCTTCGTATTATATGAAGAATATATATCATTGCAAGAACAAAATGTAAGAATGCAAAATTTGTCTATAGACATATCATCTATACCCAAAGAAGATGTAATCGAACAAGAAGAATATATATTTGAACCTTCATATAAAGATGTGCTAGATTATTTTGAATCTGTAATGAAAGGACAGATGTTTGCTCAAATTCTTTATGAATCGCAACTTTCTCAATATGCTAGTAGAATGATAGCAATGAGTACTGCAAATTCAAAAGCAACAACTATGTATAATGATGAGATTGTTGATCTTAATAAAGTTAAAAGGAAGACTAAGGATGAAAATGCAAGAATATTATTTGAATCATTTAAAAGGAGTTAGCTCCGAAGGAAAGGTTAAGTCTAATGAATGAAAATTATGGAGTAGTAAAAGAAATTAAAGGTATAAAGGTAATCGCAGAGTTTGAAGGTGATAAACCAGCTATAAGGGATGTTTTAAAAATGAAGGAAGGCAATATACTGCTGGAAGTGATAGAGTATACTGATGAAAATAGGGTTTTATGTATAGTCTTAAGAGGCTCAGACCAAATAAGACTGTATGATACTTTGTATAATACTGGAGAACAACTAAATATAAAACTATCAGAACGATCATTAGGTAGAATTTATAATGCACTAGGAGAATTAGTAGACAATCAAGGCAGCGTAGAAGGAGATAAGACTTCTTGTAATATTTATACCTCAAAAAGTAAAGAACATTTCTCTAATTCAAAAGTAGAGATAATAGAGACGGGAATAAAAGCTATTGATTTTTTAACTCCATTTAAGAAGGGTGGGAAAATAGGATTTATAGGTGGAGCAGGGGTAGGGAAGACAGTTTTAGTCAATGAGCTTATACATAATATAGCAACATTTCATAAGGGTATGTCAATTTTTGCAGGGATAGGAGAAAGAACTAGAGAAGGATATGAATTGTATAATACTTTGAAAGAAAACAATATTCTTGATAAATCAATTCTTTTATTTGCGCAGATGAATGAAAATGCTGCAATTAGATCTAAATTAGGTCATACAGCAGCTACTGTTGGAGAGTATTTTAGAGATTACCAAAAGAAAGATGTTCTTCTTTTCATTGATAATATCTATAGATTTGTCCAGGCTAACAACGAATTTTCAATGCTTATTGAAAGACTACCATCAGAGGGAGGGTATCACCCATCATTAGCTTCAGATCTAAAGGATTTGGAAGAAAGATTTGTATCTAATGAAAATGGGTCTATTACAGTAGTACAAGCTGTGTATGTTCCAGCGGATGATTTAACAGATCCAGCAACACAAGAGATTCTAAATTTTATAGATTCTTTTCTTGTTTTATCACGTGATGTTGCAAAAATGGGACTTTATCCCACCATAGATATATTAAAATCTTCTTCTTCTGTATTAAATACAAAAAATGTTGGAGATAGACACTACTATCTTGCATTGGAAGTACAAAGAATACTACAAAAATATGTTGAAATAGATAATATAGTATCAATCATAGGAGAGGATGACTTATCTCCTCAAGATAAATCTGATTACCATAGAGCTGAGAAAATAAGGAATTTCTTATCACAACCATTCTTCGTTATGGAACAAAGCACGGGGAAACCAGGTAAATATGTGAAACTTGAGGATACTTTGATGGGGATAGAGCTTATAATGAGTGGAAAATTCAGTGATATAGATGCTGATAAATTTAAGATGATAGGAAATCTATCTGATATAACAGATGATATAAAAAAATAAATTATGGAAGAAGGATATTTTACTTTAAAAATATTATCTCTGAAAGGAGAATTGTTTGAAGGAGATGTTTCTCATTTCTCTGCAAAAAGTTTGATAGGTGATTTTGATATACTAAAAAACCATATAAATTTTGTATCTATATTATTACCAGGAAAGATTAAATACCTTGAAAAAGCATTAAAAGAAGAGGCAGTTATAACTATTGATAATGGTATTTTAGTACTTACAAATAATCAAGCTAAAGTATTTGTTAATTTTACTTAAAATATTTTTGATTATAGTATTAGTATAAAGTAGATTAATATAATATAGATAACTACTATTGCCATACTATAAATTATAGTTTTAAAAATTTTCTCTTTAATATTTAAATATCCCAAGGGATTTCTACCTATTGTTGATATAGTGTTTTTTGTATATCTTAGGAAGAATGATATTATAAAATATAGCGCTAATATAGTAAATATAACTATAACTATAAGTTGAGTAAACGTTAGAGATTTGTGTAGTACTGGATTTCCTATCCCATCTAATATTCCAGAAAAGGTTCCTTGATTGCTATTTATATATTGTACATTTATATTAACTAGTATATCCTCAACTGCCACACCATTGTAATTTTTGGAGGCACTATTATTAAATGATACTTCTGCAGTGCCTATAGATATTCCTTGGCTATTTAATTTTTCTCCTATTCCTGGAATTTTAGATATTGAAATATTATCACCTTTTTGAATATTTCCATTTTGATTAGATACTAATACATCTAAGACTCCATTTTTTGAAGTATATATAATACTTTTATCTCTATTAACAACAATACCTTGAATATTATTGATGTTATTTTGGGTTGTCTTTACTATCAAATGATTTTCTAAGGATACAATGTCCCCTCTCACAATAGTACTATCCTTTGTTGAGTATAGAGTAGTTAAAAATTGTGCATGCACTAAAGCGGTATTACCATTTAAAAGTATTAATAAAACAAAAGTAATCACAAATAGAGATTTTATTATTTTCATTTTCATATTTTTGATTCCTAGATCCACTGGGTCTAGACCCACTAAAAAATTGTAGCATGATTACAGATTTATTTCTTTATAATATTTTTATTCTTATTTATGGATTTTATCTATATTATTGTATTTTTTTTAAAAATGATTGATAATCTCTCTTAGAATTACTTTAATCAAAATTTTATTATGTCTAATATCTTTCATGAATTACCAACAAGTGATAACTTTCCAGAGACAGTATATATGATTGTTGAGAATCCTCGTGGATATCATGGAAAGATTGAATTTAATAAGAAATATGGAGTTTTAATGTTAGATAGAGCTACTTACGCACCATTACCTTACCCAATTGAATATGGATTAATCCCTCAAACTTGGAATAAATATGATAATGATCCAATGGATATAATGTGTTTATCATCTCAACCAACTTTCCCTGGAGTAGTAATTAATGTTAAGATTCTCGGTATGATGAAAATGGATGATACTGGAGAACTAGACCATAAAATTTTTGGTGTTCCAGTAGATGATCCTCATTATAATAATATTAATGAATTATCTGATTTGCATGAGCATAAACTAAAAGAAATAGAATTCTTTTTTGAAAATTATAAAAATCTAATGAAAGGTAAATATACTAAAGTTGAAGGATGGGAAAATAAGAAGGTTGCACAAGATTTTATAAAGGATACAATAGAAGAGTATAAGGTAAAATTTAAATAGCTATTTATTTTTTTAATATATATCAAGGAGGTGATTTTTATGAAATCAAAAACTTTTCAGAAAGTACTATTTTATTTAGGAGTTTTAGCAATATTACTCGGAGCTTTAGGATTTTTTGCAAGTTCTATGAGACTATTTTTTAAACCTAGCGATTATATGTTAATAGCTCTAGTTCTATTAGTCCTATCTTTAGATGCAAAGAACGGAAGCACATTTTTAGGCTAAAATTATGACAATGAGAAATAGGCTATATGTAGTTTTATTACTATTTGTGGTTTTTATGACATTTAACTTCATTATATTTGGATTGACTTTTTTGTCAGTATTGTTTTTTGTGTTAATCTTATGCATTATACTTTGCTTACTATTTCTTTTTAAAAATTATATATCTGATATATTTAAAATTAAGGAACTTGGCGAAGCTATAAAAAGTGGTAATATAAATTTTGCCCCAGATTTTCAAAATCCAGAATTTGTAAATTTAAACACTTCTTTAAACAAATTAAGAACAGATTTTATGAAACTTCAGAATGAGTCCTATAAAGTAGATAGAATGAAGGATGATTTTATCTATCTTGTATCTCATAACCTTAGGACTCCTGTATCATCATTATCTGGATATATAGATATATTAAAGGATGATAACAATTTGTCTTTGGAAGATAAAAAAATTGTAGATAGAATATCCAAAAGTGCTAGTGATTTAAATCAAATAATCGAAGAAATTTTAAGTTTGATTTTTTTTCAAGCAAGTTCACAAGAGATAGTTATTGAATCTATTAATATTGAGCAAGTAGTAAAAAATATTGTAGACAAAGAGAACCATTTAAATAATATTGCAATTGGATATTCCTTTGATTCAAATTTAAAAATAATAAAAACCAATAAGTCTATATTAGAGACCATTATTTCAAATGTAGTATCTAATGCCATTAAATTCAATAAAAAAGATGGTATTATATCAATATCATTCTATAAAGAGGATAGATTTTATATTATTAAGATATCTGATACAGGTATAGGATTCTCTAATCTCAATAAAGATGATTTATTTACGCCTTTTACAAGGAAAACAGATATGCTTAACTATAATTATGACGGTATTGGATTAGGATTATATATATCTAAAATAGGAATAGAAAAATTGGGGGGACACATAAAAGCTGAATCTACTGAAAATAAAGGTTCTATTTTTTATCTATATTTCCCTTATATAGAGTAATTTGTTACTATGAATGTGGGTGGCCTTGACATTTAATTCTATTTATTTTAATAATTACATATATGAATAATCAACAAAATGTTTATAAATATGCAGATGTAACCGCTGAGGCAGGTAGGGTGTTTAAGGGTGATTTTCAGCTCATTCCTATAGTTGCTGTTGTTGTTGTAGTATTTTTAGTTATTATAGGGTTCTTTCTTAATATAGGAGGAATTAGGTCACAAAACGGATCTGCATATGTTCCGCTCCAAGGAAGCTCTGGATATCAAGCTGTATTTTTGAATAATGCTAACTCTAGTATCTATTTTGGACAAATAGAAAGTATATCTAGCCAGTGGATATATTTGGGAAAAGTATTTTACTTAAAATTGAATAGTTCTTCTGGAAGTTCTAGTAATTCTAATAGCCAATCTCAATACACTTTAATACATCTTTCTCCATCTTTGTCATACGGACCAATGGATCAGATGAGAATTAATACAAAGGATGTATTGTTTACTGAAGATTTGGCAAAAACATCTAAAGTATACACTTCTATTGTACAGTATTATAAGACGCATCCTACAAAATAGTTATTTTTAAATGTATTTATGGGAATAAAACATGTATTAACAAATCCTCTAGATAAAACGTTGGAGGTTAATTGGCTAAAAGTTTTGTTCATTGCTATCTTTGCCGTGGTTGTTTTATCATTAGGCATTTTAATAGGATCATCTTTACAGCATGATTCTTCGATAATTTCTCAAAGTAATCTTTCTAATTCACAAAATAGTATTCCAGTAGCATCCATAGATAAGGGACCTGCTAATTACAAATTAAACTTTTCAAATCAATACCCCAGTAATTTAAAAGGAAATCTTCAGTTTGGCGTTACAAACAGTTCTAATGCTACGGCATCAACTAATAAAAATATTGTTTCTCCACAAAGTATATCTATAATGTTTAGAAAAGTTGAGGTTAAATATACTAATTTAACTACAAATACTAAGTCATATAAGTATAATGGATGGGAGACATTAAATCTTAAAAATAATGTTACTTCAAATTTATTATCTCTTGGATCTGGATCCATTGGAGCATCTTCAAATATAGAATATTTAGGGTCTACCTCTCTTATTTCTGGTTCATATAGTGATATTAAGCTATATATAGCTTCTGCTACTGCAGAAATTAATGGTGTAACTCAAAATCTCGTTATTCCATCAAATGATTATTTAGAAGTTGCTCAGACATTTGCTATTCATAATTTACAAACAACTTATGTTGCAGTGCAGTTTAGCGGATCACAGATGGTTGAAATGATAAATGGGAAATATTACTTAGTAGCCAATCTTGCAGGGGTAACTGTCAGCTATTAATAGCTGACAGTCGTAGTTTTATCTACATACCCAAGCAGTAAGTCCTCCTTGAGAAATTTTTAAAGCCATGGCATATATCTGTGCAGTAGGGTTCCATAAACCACCACTACTATATATGTTCCAACTCCCATAGAACGTTGAAGGTATAAATTGTGCTATACCCGAAGCTCCTGATGGGTTATATGCTTGAGGGTTAAACCCACTTTCACAAGAAATTATACTAATTAATAATTCAGGGTTTAAACCATACTTTGAAGCTGCAGCATTAATTGTAGGTAAATAGGTATTCTCTCCAGATAAATAGGTAGTTGAAGGAGTTATTACCGGTGTATAAGTAGCAAATACTGCTTGTTTAACACCTACAATAGACTCTTGAATTTTTTCTGCTGGCTTAATCCTTGTTGTAAGTGTAGTCAAAGTTATAGATTGGCTATGAACATTGTTCTTCACAACATGGTTTTCTGAATTGCTTTTTATTTGATTGTAATTTATTGGTTTAGCAAAAATTATTGGGGGGATAATAAGAGAAGCTAATATAAACAATAGCCATTTTGGCGATCGCTTCGATACATCAATTGTATTCATTTAATATTGTGTAAATACTAATTTTAGCCCTGTAATATAAATAAAATTAAATAAACTACAGGTGGGAAAAAATTAAACACAAGCAGTATTCTACCATATTCAATTCTTTTTGTCAATGATAAGTCTTGTCCAATACAAAAACATACTGAAATGATATTTGATTCTAATACAGAAACATACTGAAAGTAGAATTGAAAAAGAAGAAGTGAGTCGTCATAATATATTTAGAATGAACATAAATATGAA
>JAJZDR010000065.1 GCA_021805885.1 bacterium
TATCTAGACAACTATATAATTATTCCTCCAAAGACTAATTAAAGCGTTAGAGTATTTTTGTCTACTACCGTAAGGGATATTACCAGAAGGTCCTATTGTATACCATGAATAAATTGACCCTACAACTGTCCCAGAAGCATTCTTCTCTAATAAATTTTCAATATTCACTTTTACAAGATTTTGATAAGAATAATTATATAGTTGTCTAGATAGAGCCATCTTAGTTGTAGATGTCACACCTTGTAGCTCATTACTACTGTAAACTTGCGCTTTTGTAGGTAAATCATTGTGAGACTTTAAATATTGATATTCAATTTCATAATTTACAAAGTTATTTAATTGTCCACTATAGTTAGTTTTACACGAACTTACATATGTGCCATATCTATTACAGTTATATGAAATAAGTTCAGATTTTGTTAAAGACTTACCATTTATTATAGCAACAACGCCAGGTTTTGATCCAAACAATTTTTCAATAGAATTCATTTGAGGAATAATAAAAATAGCCAAAATTATAACAATTACAAGTACCACTAAAGCCACAAACAAATATGCCTTTTTACGGTCATCAAAAGAACCAGTACGATTTTGACTATCTATCATATACAACATATTAGTATGTCTTCATTTTTTTTTCAACATAAATATAACCCTAGTAATTTTTCTGATAAAACATTATTAATAGTAGATATCATACTATATTAAATTTTATTGTTATTTTTTAGAATTCACTAAAGATATTTTTGAATATTATTGATTTGCCCTTGAGATGTCACAGCATAATGCAGATGACCATTTTTACCTGATAAAAAATACCAGTATGGATTTGGTGTAGATTTAAACGTAGATTTTATGGATATTATCCCAGGAGAACAAATAGGTGTTGGGGGTAAACCAGCATTCAACCTTGTATTATAAGGAGAATTTATAGCAAGATCTTGAGCTGTTATATTTATTCTCCACCATTTCTGCTCACTATTATCAAAACCCAACATATATTGTACAGTAGCATCAGAACCCAGTGGAATTCCAGCATTGTGTCTTCGTATAAATATATTTGCAACTAATGGTTTATCTTGATTATACAAAGTTTCTCTTCGTACAATTGAAGCAATTATGATATTTTGATAAAAATTGAGAGTATCCGTATTTGTAATCTGGGACTTTGTGTATGGGATATATACATTATTTTCAAAACTATTTAATTCTTTATTGATAATATACTTTGCATTAGCATTCTTTGGAACTTCATATGTTCCAGGATACAAAAACCCTTCTAATGAATTACCTGGAATTTGGTTCAAGAATGCATAGCTGAATGAATGTGCATCATTGTGTGCAATGTATCTAAAATTTGTTATAGAAAAACTATATGAAGGATTATTTACTGATAATTCATTTCTTATCATATTTGCAACCTCTGCTATTCTTAACCCAGATGGTAGAGTAATTGTAGTGTAAGAAGGACCTTTGTTAAAACTATCAATCAGAGTTTTTAAATTCTCCCCATTATATATCCTATATAATCCTTTTTGAAATACAAAAAATGGGTTAGATGTATCTATATATATTTTTGTTGCAAGAACTGATTTGATTACATGATTGGCTTTTAGAGCATTTAAAATACTATTTTGAGCTTCACTAGGTTCAACTAAAAATTTTATATAACCACGGGTTTTACTTACATTACTTTTAAAATTAATATCAGATGTATAGGTAGTATATAAAAAAAGTATTATACCTAAAAATACAACTACGATTATTCCAATTACAGTTAATTTTCTATTCATAAATTACAATCCTAGGCTCCAGAGTCTTGACTTTAGAGTCTTGACTCTAGAGTCTTGAGTTAAGAGTCCAAATATTCTTGAAGTATTATTTGTGCTGCTATATCATCTACCCTTTCTTTTTTTCCTCTACCAGTTTTTTTTAAAATTAATCCTGCATCATATGTTGTAAGAGTTTCATTCCAGTATACAACTTCTATGTTACCTATATCTAAAGTTCGTACAAAATCCTTCACTTTTTTTGAAGATACTCCCTCTTTGCCATTCTCATTCAGTGGTAATCCTACAACTATTTTCTCTATTTTATATGATATTATAATATTATTAAAATTATCTATAAAAGATTTATTATTTTGTAGGATTTTATACCTAGATGCAATGATAGCATTTTCATCAGATATTGCTATTCCTATCCTCTTTTCTCCATAATCTATGCCTAAAATCCTCATATTACTAATTTTTAGATAATTCTGCTCTTATTCTACGTATACCTTTTCCAGCACTTTCTTGTTTTGTAATTTTAAATTTACCAAAATCTTTTGTATTGCCAAAATGTGTTCCTCCACACAATTCCATTGAAAAATCTCCTATTTCAATAACCCTTACACGAGTTTCATATTTACCTTTAAAAATAAGCTCTACTCCAAGTTTTTCTGCCTCTTCCAGAGTCATTTCCTTAACCTTCACATCAAGATTTTTACCAATCTCTTTATTTATTAAATCTTCTACTTTTTTTATCTCATCATCAGTTAATTGTCTATCAAAGTTAAAATCAAATCTTATTCTTTGATCATCAATATATGCACCTTTTTGAGAGATATCATTACCTAATATAACCTTTAATGCTTTATTTAAAAGATGTACAGTTGAATGATTATATGATGTTTTAAGACGTGATTCTTGATCAACAAAACAATCAACTATGTCTCCTTCACTAATTGAATCTTTTTTTCCAAGGGTATGTATATCCATATATTCTCCAATATGTAGATATACGCCTTTTTTTGTTTTCCTTACATTTTTAACTTTAATTTTAAAATCTTTACCTACTACCTCACCCATATCACCCTTTTGACCTCCACCTTCAGCAAAAAATGGTGTTTTATCTAATACAAATTGTATTTCATTACCTAGATCAAGTACATATAAAACTTTAGAACCTTTAAGATTTAAGTCTTTATATCCTATAAACTCAGTATCTTGTATATTTTGAAGTTCTATTTCCATATTTTTCCCTAAAGTAAATGTTGATCCAGTTCTTGACTTATCTTGTTGTATTTTATACAAGTTGTCAAACTCTACTTCGTCAAAACTTATATTTTTTAAATTTAGAATATCTTTTATTATTTCAATATTAAGACCGTATGTATCATGAAGTTTGAACACCTCTTCTCCTTTTAGGTGTTTATCAGTACCTAGTTGCTCAACCATAGAATCAAGCCTCTTTATACCTTTCTCTAAAACAGTTTTGAACTTCAATTCTTCTTCATCTATTTCTTGTATTATTTTATTTCTATTCTCCAAAAGTTCTGGATAAAAATCAGAATATTTTGAAATTACCGATTCTGCGATATTGGATAAAAATGGAAATTCACCTCCAATTTGCATGACTTGTACCATAGCTCTTCTGAGTAACCTACGCAAGACATAACCTCTATATTCATTTGAAGGAGCAAGACCATCAGCAATTAAAAATGTAATTCCTCTTATGTGATCAGCTATTATATTCACAGATCTTTCACTCCTTATATCAGTACTATTATACATTGGAACTTTACTTTTTATTTTATCCACAATAGGAATAAATAGGTCTGTTTTAAATACAGAATCAACATTCTGCAATACAGCAGTAAGTCTTTCAAGTCCTGCCCCTGTATCTACATTTGTATATGGAAGCCTGGAGAATTTAGAACTTTCATCTTTATAATATTCCATAAAAACACCAGCGTTCCAAATTTCTACAAATCTATCACAAGAACACCCAGGTTTACATGTTGTCTTCCCACATCCTCTCTCTTCCCCATTATCATAGTATATCTCTGTAGAAGGTCCACAAGGACCTGTGAGTCCAGGTGGTCCCCAGAAATTATCTTTAAATGGTAATGCAACAATTCTTGATATTGGTATTCCAACTTCCACCCAAAAATTTTCAGATTCAATGTCTCTTGGAATAACATTATCACCCTTGATCCCCTCAAAAATACTCACCCATAACCTATTTTTATCAATCATAAAATGATTTACCAAAAGATCATATGCAAGAGTAATAGCTTCTTTTTTATAATAATCACCAAACGACCAAGAACCAAGCATCTCAAAAAAAGTTAGGTGTGTTCCATCACTACCTATATTATCAATATCTACAGTCCTAAAACTTTTTTGTACTGAACATACTTTGGAATTTTCAATCTCCTTCTCACGCATTAAATAAGGCATCATCTGTACCATACCAGCTGTTGTAAAAAGGATACTCTCATCCTCAGGAATTAACCCTGATGATTTGTATAACTTATGGTTATGATCAGTAAAAAATTTTATGAATTTTTCTCTCACTACTTTTCCTTCCATATTTATTTCTCTATTGCTAAAAATTAGACGACGATGGGATTCGAACCCACGTACGCGGTTTTGCAGACCGCTTCCTGGACCAACTCGGATACGTCGCCAATATATTGGAATTATACCAAATTTAAAAGATTCAAGGTAATATTACCAAGGTAATCCTATTATGATAATTTATTAGCTAACATACCAAAGAATATAAATGGGTATTTCTCTCCTTGATAAGCTTTATACATCAGTAGTATGCTCAATAATACCCATACTATAAATAACACTACATTGGCAATAAGAAATGCTAAGGACAATGATCCACGAGATAATGATGTGAAAACTAGAAATATAATGATAAATACAAGGTTAAACCCTATACTTTGGACAGAATGAAATTTCAAAAATTTATCATTCCTTAGATATGAGTATATAAGCATAAGTATATTTAATCCGATTACATAAGATACAACGCCAAATATATCTTCACTTCTATCTGTAGGGGTATCAGCGTTTTGGGTTTGACCTTGAACCTGGGCTCCTTGGGTTTGATCGTTTGTTGGTGCAGAGTTTGCCTGGGAAGTTGCATATGGATTTATAAATGTACCTTCAGACATTTGACTAAAACCCCCTTGTTGAGGATTTTGATTTGGAATTGGGGGTAAATTAGTATCATTACTTGGATTGACAAAATCAGGATTCTGATATGTATTTCCACTTATTGTAGCTGATTGAGAAGGTGTCTCTGAATTTACTGTAGTATATGAGGGGGTTATACTTTGACTCCCATCAGGATTTGGATCTGTTACATTAGTATATGGATCTGGTACTTCTTGGTGCTCCATTGGCTTATTTAAATTTTTAAAATTATCCATAGATAAAGCAGAATTCAAAACATCATTTATCTCAGCCTTGTTCTTCTCAATATCATCACTCCCTACACTAGATAAAGGAGCATTATTTGTAGTAACGTTATCTGATGTAGCAGTACCTTGAGAATAATCAAGACTCCCTAAGGTACTTGGCCCTGAAGACTCTTTGTTTTGCACAGAATCAGTAGGTATATTTGGAAGACCAGTAGGTGCACTACTCGATTGGGTATTGTCTGTTGATATGCTACTTGAATCATTTACTAATGGTGGTAATTCACTAGTATTATCTAGAGGTTTTGATTGTAAAGGATTATCTGTAGGCGTTACTTGAGCCACATTAGGTTCAGGAGTGGTAGGATTTTTATTACCCAAAACAAAATCATATGGATCATTGATTCTTATTGGTTCACTATCTGTTGGAGGTACTGGAGTTTGAGTATTAGTTGAACCCTGCTGAGATGAATCATCATTATTAATATTTTGTGTAGCATTGCTATCTTGAGCACCTTGAGTTGCATTAACTGCTTGATTATCCACAGTTGCTGGAGGTATTTGAAAATCTTGATTAGGTTTTATAACATTATCATCATCCATGGTGTATTATAATAATATAACTATAATTAATTATAGCATTTCATATTAAAAAAGAACAAAGTGAATAAAAACTATATATACTTTGACAATTCAGCTACAACAAAAATTGATCAGAGAGTGATTAATGAAATGATTCCTCATATAGAAACCTTGTATGGAAATCCATCAAGTTTACATATGGAAGGCCAGAGAGCCAGAAGAGTTATTGATAAATCAAGAGAAACAATTGCTTCATATATAGGGTCAGATATACAAGAGGTTATTTTTACATCTGGAGGAACCGAAAGTAATAACACTGTAATGAATGGGGTAGCTCAGGCATTAAAGAAGAAAGGGAAACATATAATAACAACCTCTATAGAACATGATTCAATACTAAACCCTCTAGAGAACTTGGAAGGATTTGACATAACATATTTAAAACCATCAATTACAGGACATATATCTTTAGAGGATCTAAAGTCTAAAATCAGAGATGATACTATCCTTATATCAATAGCATATGCTAATTCAGAAATAGGATCAATTCAAGATATTCAAAAAATAGCAGAAATAGCTCATGAAAAAGGAGTTCTGATACATACAGATGCAATGCAAGCAGCAAAATATAAAGATATAAATGTAAAAAATATTGGTGTCGATCTTATGACTTTTGGTGCACATAAAATAAATGGACCTAAAGGAATTGGAGCTTTATTTATAAAAAGAGGTACTATGATAAAACCACTATTGTATGGAGGATCTCAGGAATATAGGTTTAGAGGAGGAACTGAAAATACAGCATTAATTGCAGGATTTGCTAAAGCAGTAGAAATCCTACAAAATGAAAAAGATGATAGATCAAAATATGTAAAATCATTGAGAGATTTATTTGAGTCTAGTTTGCAGAATCATTTAAAAGATATAAAAATAAATGGATCAAAATCCAATGGATCTGGATCCAATGGATCAAAATCCAATGGTGGAGGAGAAAGATTAGAAAGCATATCTAATATATATTTTAAAAATGTATCTACTGAAACTATGATCATAAATTTAGACATGAAAGGTATAGCTGCATCAGCAGGATCAGCATGCTCTTCTTTATCTATAGAACCTTCACATGTTTTAACATCTATAGGGTTAAGTATTGAAGAAGCTAAACATTCTGTAAGATTTAGTTTTGGTCATGAAAATACAGAATCTGAAATAGAGAGTAGTATAAAGATAATAAGAGACATATATGGAAGTCAATTATAACGAAGAAAAAGATATAAGAATATCAAAACGTATTGAAGCTATTGCCTATATTTTTATAGTTTTCTACCTACTTTTCTATAACTACTTCAACATTCATCAAAACAATAGAGAATCATTGATATTAAATAATATTTTAGCAGTTATTTTTATCATAATTATACTTTCTATTAATCATATAGCTAAAATAAAACTGCTATCCAAAAAAATTTTTACAGAAGTTATATTATTAACTTTGTGGATTTTTATAGAAATATTATTTTTTACTACAAAAAATAGTCCAGTATTTTTTATATTACCAATTTTAATAATAACAACGGTTATGTCATATGATAATATTAAAAATGTCATTATATATATATCTATACTTACTCTTGGACTTATATCTTTATTTTTTATTCCTTATTACAACAGCGCTAATGAAATCAGTCTTACTATAATAAAATTTTGGATCATATTTTTCATTACAACAGCAAGTTTTTCATATTTATATGTATATAGACAGATGACAGAAAAATATCAAGAAGAAAAGGAACTTGCAAAACACAATGAAGCTTTAACTAAAGAGAAAAATTCTTTTGTAAGAATTCTTTCTACAGAATTAAAAGATCCTATTAAAAATACCGAAATGCAATTACAGGAAATTCTGGATAAGAATAAATATGTATTTAACTCTAATATGAAAGATATTCTAGAAAAAACACTGACAAATGCTAAAACATTGGACAATCTATCTCAAAATATATTAACAATGGATAATTCGAATATAGATAGTATAACATTTGCCCTCCAGAAAATAGATCTTGGAAGTATGTTATCAGAAGTATTAAATACACTTGATTTGAAGGCTAAAGAGAGGAATATATCTATTGTGTCTCAAGATATAAAAAATATATATGTTAATGCTGACTATAATAGACTAGGAGAAATTTTACGTAATGTTATAGATAATTCAATTAAATACACAGATGAGGGAGGAAATGTTTCTATTTTTGTATCTAAAGAAGATAGCAATATATATATAAAAATCCAGGATACTGGTATAGGTATACCAGCAGATGATATTGACAAACTTTTTACAAAATTCTATAGAGCATCAAATGTAGAAAAAAATACAAAACAAGGTACTGGACTAGGTCTATATCTTGTAAAACAGTATATAGAGAAAATGAATGGCGAAATAAAAATAGAAAGTGTTCTTGGTAAGGGAACAACAATTACATTAATTATACCTCAATATGGAAACTGATATACAAAAATCTATAGAATTAGAGAAAAATCAAAAATTATCAATAATGATAAGAAACACTATTGGTGTGTTTGCCATTATTATGGGTATACTTTTATTTAATCTTTCTTTCTTTGACATAACCCATTTACAATCAATATTTATAATATCAGCATCTGGTGGATCTATATTTATTGTTCTTATATTAAATTATCTTGTGAGATCACCAAGTGCAAATAAAAATAGATTAGAGCTTTTTTTATTTTTTATAATTGTATCACCTCTTGTAATATTATTTGGAGGTCCAAAAAGCCCATTTGTAATTGTCTATATGATCATATTATTTCAAGCCATAATAATTGATGAAGATAATTTCAATTTTGTGATTGCTAACATACTTCCTATATTTATAAACATAATATACATAATAATAACAAAGGCTATTGGTTTAGAAATAATAGTATTTATTATAATGGAAATTCTAATAAATATATTTCTGTCAATAGAATCTAAAGACCTACTTTATATTACTCATACTATTTTAAATAAATATAAAGATGAGAAAAAAACTACGGAAATGATGGAAACTGTTAATAAGGAGAAGGATGAATTTATATCTACCGCATCGCATGAATTACGTTCACCAATATCAGCAGTCAGGGGTTACTTACAATTACTTACAATTGATGAAGATTATCAG
>JAJZDR010000032.1 GCA_021805885.1 bacterium
ATATCCCCTTAGACATCCTTATACCATCTTTGGAGTCTTGATTTAGAAGGGTAAATCTTTGTGGATCAAGTAGAGCAAATTGACGATATATCCAATTACCTAGTCTCAAAACATCACTTTGTTCATATAAATCAGCCCCACTCCTCCCACTGTCTTCTTCCACAGCCTGAAAAGCTTTTTCATGATCAATTGTAGGAACAACAACATGAAAATCAGAAATCCCAAGTGACTCTAAAAAGGTTGAGTCTAAATCAAACATAAAGTGATATAATGAATCAATATCTCTTAATATACCAGGATCTTTTTTTGCATAATATGCACATGTCATTGCATTAGATGTTATAAATCTATCAAACAGCACATATGTCGGCGCCTCAAAACTACTAAGGTGTGTCTTTAATGTAGGAACAGTCTCAAGTCTATTTAATGCATATATAGCCATTCTTTGATATATATCAATACTTGAATCATCCTTACTTAAAAGTCTCTGTATTATTTGACCCCACAAGGCATCATATTGAGGGTAATCTACAGTCAATACGTTATATCCCAATCCTGAAATTATATCAGCCATTTCCTCCGTAGCAGAACCCTTACCAGAACCATCAATACCATCTATCACAGATATTCTGAAATTATTCCTATGTAATGTTTCTTCACACATAAATTCCATATGCTGCCTATAGTATCACCGCAAAATAAAAAACTCAAATATGATTGATATAGCTGATCATTGATGGTAGAATAATTATAGATCATCTAAAATAATATTATGAGAAATATTAATATATCTGTAGTATTTGCAAGTTTATTTACAGCTTTGTATTTTTTTACAGCTTCTACATTTGCTGCAACCACAGTGAATACTAACCCAAATTTTACTAAATTCGGATTTCCGACTGTGTTAAAAACATTAAATGTAGTTAATAATAAAAGTTATACATTTACATCTGATGGTATAACAGTAACAATCCCATCTGGGGCATTTGGAGAAAATGCAAAATTTGAATTATTAATGGGTATGGACAATACTTTTAATAAATTATTACCAAAAGGAAATACTGTAGTTACAAATTTCGCATTCAAAGTAACAAATTCATCAAATAGTAAGATCACAGATATATTTAAAAAACCAATCACAATATCAGTAAAAAATATTAATATCAATGCAAAAACTATCTATTATAATGTGACTCCAACAACACCCTTAAAAGTTGTTCAAAATCCAGTTCAAGCAACAATAATAGGCACTACACTAACCCATCAAAATCCAGTATCAGAAGTTGGTTGGGTAATAGCCACTCCAACAAATTCTTTACAAAAAACCATAGTTCCTATAAAGACTACTCCTCAAAGTTCATCTTCAGCAACTGAAGATATAATACTTGTAGTATTAGGACTGTTAGTTATTGCATTTATTGGTAGGCAAATGATGCAAAATAAAATTCAAAAATAATTCCTTTCAATTAAATCATAGATTTCAGTACTGAAGGTGGTGGTAAGAGAGGAAAAACTGTATACCAAGAAGTTACACTGCAGATTCTTAAAGGAATATATAAGTTTATTTTGTTTTTAGTAAATTATCAGTAAACTTGATTGATTCTGCAATAAATAACTCGAGTGGTTTATAATTGTCTTTTGTTTGAGCAAGCTCTAAATATTTATAGTAAGCAAATTTTCTTTCTTTAACCACCAATGGAGGCATTAACCCAGCATATAAAGCCTCAGCAAGCATAATAAGCCGTCCTGTTCTACCATTACCATCACTAAATGGGTGTATTTGTTCAAATCTAGCATGTGTCTTTGCTAACAATTCTATTATATCTTCAGTTGGATTAATTAAATCATGCACAAGTTCTCTAATCAAATCAGGAACTTTAACCCAGTTTGACAATGGTACATGTGAACCCATAATTCGCACAGAGTGCCTACGATACTGCCCAGCGTCTCCTATAATGTCATTCATCAATCGTAAGTGTATACCTAATATTAGATCTTCATCAATGACAAAATTATTTGCTCTATCAACAATTTGATCAAGCAACCAATACAGAGCGCTTTGATGGTTTTGCGCTTCAACCTGTTCAATGAGAGTACGATTTGCAAGTACTTTATGTTTAAATATAACGTCATTAACATCCAAAAGAGTCATAGTACTACCTTCAATAGTATTGGTATGATATGTCAGATAAAGAGTGAGTTTATCAAGAATATTCTTATTATTTATAATTTTTTTTGCTGTTGTTTGTAATCTAATTGCATTACACTTTGTATCTTTCAATACATTCTCATCAACATCGTCTATACCAACAACTTGAAAATATAATTTTTCTATCTCTTGCACTGACCTTGAGCGTGGAATTGATCTCTCATTAACCCATGAATTGAGTGTTGCAAAAGATACATTCAAAGCATAAGCCAGTTTCTCTTGTGACCAACCAGAAGCATACAAAATAGATTTTAACTGATTTTTATATTCCATAACTTTATAATAATAACACAAACTATATAAAGTTTCAATATTTTATACAGATCAGACAAAGGTATCTCAAATTCCATGATGACAAGATTACTCTTTATATATCTTAAAAAAAAGGATTCTACAGATTTAGAACTTTTACTTTTAAAATTAGGTTTCATCCGTAAAACCTTTCTAACGATAATAAAACTTCTAAACATTCAAAAAATACTATGTGTGTGTTAAAATTTAACAAAGGATATTAAATGGAAGACAAAATTAAAAATAAAATAATTCAAATATTAAAGAGTGAGTATGATATAGATACTTCGATACCTTTGTTTATACCAAAAATAACCGTACCTTCTATGAATCATGGTGACTACTCTACAAATATAGCATTAATACTTGCAAAAAAACTGAACCAAAACCAAAAAGATATTGCAGAAAATATCAAATCACACTTAGAGGGTTTTGAGTGTATAGTAGATGGTGGATTTATTAATATATGGATACCTAAAGATATACTGATAAAAAATCTGGACATTAGTAATACAATAGAGAAAAAAACTGAGAAAGTTCTTGTTGAATACTCTTCCCCCAATATTGCAAAACCACTACATATAGGGAATTTAGTCTCTACAATAGTAGGGGATTCAATATATAGAATATACCAATACCTAGGTTATGATACTGTTAATGAAAACCATTTAGGAGATTGGGGAACACAATTTGGAAAACTACTTTATGCAGTAGAACATTGGGGGGATAGTAAAAAGATAGAAGAAGATAAGAGTACAGAGCTTTTAAAACTATATATTAGGTTTCACAAAGAAGAAGAAAGCAATGAAGATTTAAAAGATAAAGGTAAAATATATTTTGAGAAGTTACAAAGTGGTGATAAAAATCTCTTAAAACTCTGGGAAAACTATAGATCTTGGAGTATAAAAGAAATAGAAAAGATATATAAAATGCTGGATATCAGCTTTGTAAACATGCATGGAGAGAGTTTTTATGAAGCATCTTCGAAAGAGATTATAAAAGATGCACTAAAAAGAAAAATAGCAAAAAAAGACAAAGATGGAAGTGTAGTTATAGATACTGGTGAAAAAATTCCTTTATTAATACAAAAATCTGATGATACAACTTTGTATTCAACAAGAGATCTTGCTGCATTAAAATATAGATGTGAAAATATGAAAGAGGATATTGTAATTTATGAGATAGGAGTAGAGCAAAAACATGCAATTGAGCAGATGGTAAAAGCTGCTACAATGCTGGGATACACAAAAAAAGCAACAATATATCTTATATTCAATGGATTCGTAAAATTACAAAACAAAGAGAAATTATCAACAAGAAAAGGAAACATTATTACCGTAGAAGAAGTAATAAAAGAGGTTGAAAAAGAAACAAAAAGTATAATGGAAAAAAGGGGAATATCTAACAAGGATATTATTGAAAGTATAGCCTTGGGAGCAATTAAATTTAATATTCTAAAAAAACATTATTCTAAAGATACTGAATTTAATTGGAAAACTCTACTTGATTTTAATGGTAATACATCCACGTATCTACAATATACCTATGTAAGATGTAAAAGCCTACTTAATGGTATTATTTTAAAAAAAGATGATTTAGTATTTGATAAGGATGAAGAGATTGTTCTACTTAGAAAGTTATACCATTTCAACAATGCTATTGATAATGCCAAATTATCACCTAATACGTTAGCTGAATATTTACTTGATATAGCAAGATTATATAACAGCATATATCAAAAATATAACATATTAAAAGAAAATGACTCTATTCGAAATTCAAGACTTAAGCTTTCAGAAAAAACAATGGACACAATAAAAATAGGGTTAGGTCTTCTAGGTATAAAAACTGTAGATAAAATGTGATTAAACTTTTCTTGTTGCTATTATTTTTTGATATTCTCTTGCACTCTCTCTTACAGTTCTTTCTCCTGTTTGAGGATCAAAACCTATTAACCCAAAATCACCCAACCATCCCTCATGTAATTCAAAGTTACTAACCAAACTCCAATGAATATACCCTCTAACATCAACTCCTTCACTTAGAGCTCTCATCACATTATACAAGCTTTCCTTTAAAAACCATGATCTTTGCCTATCTTTTGAATCTGCAACGCCATTTTCAGTAATTATAATTGGTAACCTATATCTCTCTAAAGACATAAGTATATGGTATATACTCTCAGGGTTTAGGTACCATCCCAAATCTGATCTTGGTTCAACATCCGGGTTTTGAAAATTATTTTTTTGTGGATTAATACCCTTATGAACATTATGCATATAGTGATTTAACCCAATAAAATCCATATCACCTACTAGTTGAGGAAGAAAAAAATCATTACTAAGTGTCCTAACTATTTTTGCACCTAGTCTATCTTTAAAGCTATTTGATGAGGGTTCTACATGAAGAAGAGGTATAGATGTCGAAACTTCTACAGAATCTCCATAAATGCCTTTAATTTTACTATATGATCTTTTATGTGTTTCTATTAAGTTTTTTCTAACTTTTTTTGCATGAATAAGACTCCTCTTACATGGAGGCCATTTTCCTTGTAAATAACCCATCGAGGTATAAAGATCAGGTTCGTTAAGAATAATAATATACTTTATATCTCTATTAAGAGCTTTTAATAATTTTTCCACGTATTCTGCAAAATTTACATCTGCTCCTTTAGATTCGAAACCACCCTTTTCTGAGAACCACAATGGACTTGCAAAATGAAATAGTGTCATAACTGGTTCAATACCTCTTTGTATACAATCATCAATAAATCGTCTGTAATGGAGTATAACTTTTGGATCAAAATTATCTTCTTGCGGTTCTATTCTTGAACGTTCCACAGATGTACGCACCATCTGAAGACCTAGATCTTGAGCTATATCTAGATCTTCTATATAACCATCTTGTTCCCAACCAAGAGATCTTCCTCTTTTATAATTATCTTTGTCTTTTGCTTTGGATTTTATCCTATCCCATAATTCTTGAGGCAATTCTCTTCCATTATTATTACCATAATCTGTGTGTTGAGAAGCTTCTTTTGCTCTTTTTTCTGCTGATCTCCCAAACGTAGAATCAGACCAATCACTATTATGATCATCGCCTTCCACTTGCATACCAGATACCCCAGCGCCAAACAAAAATTCATCAGGAATATCTAATTGTTCAGTATGTTCTTTATAGATTACACTTTCTTTTTCCATAATAAATACTTATTGATACTAAATTATACTATATACAAGACTATAAGGACATTACTCCCCATAACTAAATCAATAGGTTTTATGACGATTTGAGGTAATTTAATTAGGTGTAAACAATACAGCTTGAGTTACTGATGATATAGAGTAATGTTGGTTAAATATCAAATTGGCTCCCAGAGCAGGATCATTCATCAAATATTCTCCATTTGATAGAACTTTTGTTAATAAAACATAGTGATATCCATATCCAACAGATACGATAACAGGATGATTATCATTTAGTTGAGTATTTATACTTGTCCAATTTACATAACCTCCAAATAAGCTTCCAAGGGGTGTAACATTGAATATTCCAAGCCCATTCCAGTTAAATAAAGGTCCTTCAAAATTAGATGGATTTTCAGCTATTGTAGCTGGAGTTATATTATAACCATAATATTTAGCATCCATTGCTACAGCCGTTATCAAACAACCAACCTCACCGATTGTATAACCACTGTATCCTAAACCTATATTAGCCCATGCAGGATTACCTTGATTATAGTAGTAACCTTGTGGTGTAGCTACAATATGCTGCTCTGAGGATACATTACTCGATATTTGAGCTAACTGTGTACCGTTAGCTGAAGCTTGGGGTAGTGTAGTAGTAGATTGCCCTAAATTTGTTGTATTGTTAGGAGTATTTTGGTTATTTTGTGCAATATTATTGGTATTTGAAGGTGTATTTACAATAGGAGATAGTGTTTGACTAGGAATGAATATTATTTCACCTGGATTTACTGATAATGTTGTTGTGGAACTTAGTGTATTCCAGCTTTCAATACTACTTTCTGGAACATTAAACTTAGTTGATATAGATTGAAGTGTATCTCCAGGTTGTATAGTATATGTACTACCTGGTACAGGAACTATATTAAGCTTTTGACCAGGGGTTAGTGTGGATGATTTTAGGTTATTTGACCACTGTATAACATTGGCTGATGTATTAAATTGTGTTGCTATGGATTGGAGTGTGTCTCCTTTTTTTACTGTATACAGGTTTATTAAAGCATAATTATTAGATTTCACGCTTGATTTAGTTAAATTACTTCCTGGAGCCTGAGAACTTACATCTGACAGAATACTATTTTGAAGATTAGCCTTTATACCATAGGCCTTTCTAATGCCTACACTCTTATTATTAAGATTATTTACATTCATCATAAAAAACATAAAGAATGAGAAAATAAATATGGATAAAACTGAAAGCATTAAGAAAGGTTTATATAAAGATCCTCTCTCAAAGTAGAATTTTTGTAATAAATTAACCTTTATAAAATTGACTTTTACTAGGATTCTATCAGATTTTTGTATGTAATAGTAGACAAGATCAGACCTATCATCAATGTATGTTTGTAATGAGTTATGAAGTTGAACAAATATATCTAGTTTAGTTTTAAAATCACGACCCCATATCCGAGGTCTAACCACATCATCAATATCAAACATTAAGATAATCAAATTAAATTAAGGCAGATCTAAATTATTATACATAAAGAGTGGTATCATGTAAACATCAATATACAGATGGGGAGTTTTAAGTTGATACAAAGGCAATATTTTGATCAAATAAAGTACTCATAAGACCTATTTATAGTAAAATTTCATCATTTGAACTCAGGAAATGAAATTTCAAACTTAGTTCCTTTTAAAACAGTACTTTCAACTAATATTGTACCTTTATTTTTCTCAATAATTGATTTAGCTAAAGAGAGTCCTAATCCAGAACCATCGAAATTTTTTGTATTCTTTCCTCTGTAAAATCTATCAAATATTTTATCTATATCTTTATTTGCTATTCCGACACCAGTATCTTCAACAATAATATATAGCCTTTTTAACTTTTTATATAATATTATTTTTATAGAGCCTTTTTTAGTGTATTTTAGAGCATTAGTACATATGTTATATAAAGATTTTCTTATATTTTCTTTACTGCCAAACATATAGAGATTTTTACCTTTTACTTTATATTCAAAGTTTAATTTTTTAGCATCAGAAAGTATTCTTAGATCTTCTGCAATAGAATTAGTTACATCCGAAAGATCAAATTTAGTATTTTTTGACATAGATGTTTGATATTCTAACCTGGCTAAAGATAAAACATCATTAATCACTTTTGCTATCCTAGTGTTTTCATACAAATTAGCTTTTAATATCTTTTCATATTGTTCCAAACTTTGTTTTTTTCTCAATGCAAGTTCTGTTTCTCCGTTCATTATAGCAAGAGGCGTTTTAATCTCATGTGCGACATCATTTATGAATATTCTTTCTCTTTCAAATGTATCCTCTAATCTATCAAAAAGTTTATTAAATTCTTCAGCCATGGCTTTAAATTCCGATTCATAACCTTCAGTCGCCAATCTTTGCTTTAGATTGAATCCCGTTATTGCCACGATTTGTGAGGTTATTTCATATAGTGGCTGTGTGACCTTTTCAGCAAGATAATAGGTGATTATAAATATAAGAAGGATGAAAATTAAAGCTACCATAATCATTACATCAAAAAGTCTATTTAAAGCCTCTTTAATTACATCAAATGAGTTTCCAACTATAACAACTCCATCAAGTTGTCCATTAGTAAATACGGGCAAAGAAACCATTCTAACTTCAGATCCACCAATTTGTTGTGTAAATATAGAAGATATAGATTTTTTCTCTACTGCAGAAAATACCTGTTGTATGAATTTACTATTTAAATTATACTTATTTGACTCTTCAACAATATTACCATTAGAATTAAGTATAACAACAAAATATCCAATAAGGTTTTTATTATAGAATCTTATGATTTTACTGGAAGATAAACCACTTGAATGATTAACCACATTAGCAACTTCATGTGCGTTATATATAATATTGGAGTCAAATTGAGAGTAGAGAGCATAACTAGTAGTCTCAAAAAATACTACTAGTATTATCACCATTGTAAGCAATGATACTAAAAGATTCCAGAATAGAAATTTAAATTTTAGGGACAAAAATATAGGATTATGTTTTAACTTTATAACCCACGCCTCTAACGGTTCTAATAATTTTATTTTTATATCCATCATCTATTTTTTTTCTCAAAAGCCTTATATAAACATCAACGACATTAGAGAGACTATCAAATTCATAATCCCAAGCATGATCCTCTATCATTGTTCTTGTTAGTACTATACCCTCATTCCTCATCATATATTCCAATATAGCAAACTCTTTTTGTGACAGCTCTATCATTTTATTCCCTCTATATACCTCATATGTTTTTGTATTTAAAGTTAGATCTCCTATCTTCAAAATACCATCAACTACTGAAGGACCTCTGCGAAGCAGCGCTTTTATCCTTGCTACAAGTTCTCCGATAGCAAAAGGCTTAGTTAAATAATCATCAGCACCCACATTAAGGCCTTTTATCTTATCCTCTGTAGAGTTACGTGCAGTTAGAATAAGTACTGGTGTCTGAACTCCATCTGCCCTTATTTTAGCACAAATATCAAACCCATCCATGTCTGGTAACATTAAATCCAATAGTATCAAAATATAACCCTTCTCCTCTTCTTGAACCAATTCCAAAGCTTCAGCCCCACTAGATGCAATGTCAACTTCATACTCAGCCTCAATCAGCCCTCTTTTTATAAAACTAGCAATTTTTCTTTCATCTTCAATTACTAATATTTTATTTGTATTGTTCATCTTGTTATACTTTACTAGTTTCTAAGTCCTTGGATCAAGATCCATGTATCAATATTCTAGTTAAAAGCTTTATTTAAAATAACACTAATATTCTGAACCTTACCGTTCTGATACACTTTGAGCGTAACAGTAGAATTTAGTTGCTGCATTCCTATAAGATACCCTAGTGAATTTGTTTCGGTAACCTTAACTCCATTAACTTCAAGTATAATGTCATGACTCTTAAGTCCAGCTCTTGAAGCAGGCGTATTAGGTAATACGGCAGGACTACTACTACTTCCTAGCAAATATGCACCATAAGAATACTTAAGTTTCTGAGACTGTTGTATTGCAGGAGTAATTAATTCATAATCAACTCCAAGTTCAGGTTTTATGATTTTGCCATTTTTTAGTACTGATAGTATATCCGACTTAGCTTGATTTATTGGTATAGCAAATCCAATCCCGTGTGCAGTAGATGCAACTGCGGTATTAATACCAATAACCTGGCCTGCAAGATTTAATAATGGTCCTCCTGAATTACCAGAATTGATCTCTGCATCAGTCTGAATCATCCCTGTAAGATTTTCTACAGCCCCAGTAACTGGATCTTGTGCTTGAACACTTCTTGATAACCCAGAAATAACACCTGTATCAACTGTATTTTGGTATTGACCAAGTGCGTTACCTATAGCAACAACAGCACTCCCAAGTTGAAGCTTGGATGAATTACCTAAAGGTAGAGTTGGTAAATTAGTTGCATTAATCTTAACTAATGCAATATCATTTGTTGGATCAGTTCCAACAACTTTAGCTGGATAACTCTTACCATTATTCATTACTACAGTATATGAGTCTGTGGGGCTCACAATTACATGTTTATTAGTAATAATATACCCATTAGACTGCACAATGAAGCCAGATCCTTCACCTACAGTTTGTTTTGTACTACCAGAGGATCCAGATCCCACGGATCCAGATCCTCCTGATCCTGAAGAAGGATATCCAAACAGATTCCCGAACAGATTATTATTGTTATTTGAAACGTACTGTGAAATAACTATACTAACTACTGCAGGATTAGTCTTTTTTACAACACTAACTACTGCAGAATTCTGATTTACAACAGGTAAATTCTGTATAATACCAGATGAGGTTCCAGCTATAGTACTATTAATATTACCATTATACAGTTGTGATCCTACAAAACCTAAAATACCTCCAAATAAAGTCGCAAAGACTAATGTCAACACAACAACAAAAGACATGGTCCTTTTAAATTCACTCTTTGATATATATTCAACAGGTGTAGATGTAGTTATTTTTGTATCTTCCATAATATTAATATAAAATAATAATTAAAACTGCAAAAAATATTGTAATCCAAAATACTTATATAGGCATAGTATTAAAATAACATTAAATATTAATTAACTTAATGTACATATTTTTGGTATGTTGAAAGTTATAATAAAACTGTTAATATATAAGGTATGGATTTAACAACCATCATAATTATAGTAGTATTTGTAATTTATATCCAGAGAGGGTATTCTGAAGGTTTAATAAGGATTATAACTGGATTTATTGGTCTTATTATTACATATATCATTTCTTTTAAATTGTATTTTTTGGGAGATGATATTTTAAAGCATTATTTCAAAATTCCTATTTCATTAGAAAAACCATTGGGAATTTTAACTGTATTTATAATACTTACTATAGTACTTCATTTTATATCACCAATAATATATAAAAAATTTATACCAAAAAAACTAAATAAAGCTAAAATGAATAAATATCTTGGTGCAATGCTCTCCCTACTAGAAGGTATAATTCTTGTTAGTTTTATAATATTCTTGATAATGAATATAAATATATATAAAGGAGAAACAACTATACAAAATACAATAAAAAAATCATATTTAGGTAGCATAATAGTAAAGGAAGATACAAAAATATTATCCCCTTTTATAGGTGCAGATTTAAAAAAGATAAAGATACAATCTAAATTAGTAACACCTTCAAAATAAATGAAAGTACATAAAAAATTAGCAAATTACATCAAGGAAGTGAGACCAGGTATAATAACAGGGGCTGCTGATAATGATCCAGCAGGGGTATCTACATACTCTATATCTGGCTCTCAATTTGGTTATTCTCAAAACTGGATAATGTTAATATCTATTCCAATGCTTATTGCTGTACAAGGGATGGTTGCAAGAATTGGAGTCATAACAAAAGAAGGTTTAAATGAAGTAATTAAAAATGAATTTGGAATTATAGCTGTATATATAATCCTTTTAATTTTACTCATATGTAATACCTTTACAATAGGAGCTGATATGCTTGCAACATCAGCATCAATCACAATGTTTTTTACAAATAACACTGTTGGATATCAATACATACTAATTCCTCTATTTATCTTTCTTACATATATAATAATTTTTAAAAGTTATGAGAAAATAGCAAAATTTATGATAATAGGATCCTTAGTATTCGTATCATATATTTTTGTTGCAATAATTGCTGGTCCTAACTGGTTGAGCGTTTTAAAAGGAACCTTCATCCCAAATATAGGAAGTCTTTTTTCAAATAAAGGATATGCAATTGTAGCAACTGGAATTTTGGGAACAACTATATCACCATATTTACTATTTTGGCAACAAAAAGAGGAAGTAGAAGAACATAGACCATTATCATTTGCAAAAAAAGAAAGGGGTTTTATAACATATGGTTTTATATTCTCACAGGTTGTTACGCTTTTTATAATGACAGCGGCAGGGGCAACGTTGTATAAACACCATATTAATATTCTTAATGCTCAATACCCAGCAATTGCAACTGCACAAGTTTTAAAACCACTTGCTGGAGTATTTACAGGACAACTGTTTGCTGTAGGTATAATATCTGCTGGATTAATTGCAATACCAGTTCTTGCAATATCCTCTGCTTATGCAGTTACAGAATTAACAAAAAACCATGGATTTTTATCACACAGATTTAAAGATGCAAAATTGTTCTATTATATTATTGTATTATCTCTTCTTGCAGGATTTGTATTTACTATATTTAAAATACAACCAATATCCGCTTTGTTTTACTCTCAGGTTCTTGATGGAATACTAACGCCTATAATTGTAATCCTCATACTTATAGTAGCTAATAAGAAAAAGGTTATGGGACATTTAAAGAATAATCTATTTGATAATTTTTTTGGTATTTTATCTGTTATAATAATGGTTACAGCATCAATTTTGATATTTCTCTAAAAATCATAATAAATGAAAAAGTACATATTAAAATTAATAAGACTATATCAAAAAACATTATCCCCAGATCATGGAATATTTTCTAAGAAGTATCCTCAGGGGTATTGTAGATATAATCCATCATGTTCAGAATATACATATGAAGCTATAGAAAAATATGGTTTTATCAAAGGAGGACTGAAGGGAGGGTATAGAATATTGCGTTGCAACCCATTTTCTTCAGGTGGAGATGATCCATTACTATAGCAGTCTAAATTCGGGTTTGTTGACATTTCATGATATAAATTTTATATTCAAGTTACAGTATTTAGATCCAAAGACTTAGGTCTAAGAGTCTAGACTCAAAAAATTTAATTTTAGTCCCAACTCATCATGATTACAAAAATCAAAAAACGTAACGGCTCTATAGTAGGTTTTGACGAGAAAAAAATTGTAAATGCTGTGTTTAAAGCAGGAGAAGCAACAAGAGATTTTGATAGAAAAGAAGCCAAAAATGTTAGTGATATTGTAATTCAGATCCTAGAACAAAAATATAAATCAAAAACCCCTTCAGTAGAAGATATCCAAGATATAGTAGAAATAGCACTTATTGCAAAAAATCATGCAAAAGCTGCTAAAGCATATATTCTATATAGAGAAGAACATAATAAAGCAAGAGAAAGACAGAAAGAAATAATGGAAGGTTTTACAACAAATCTCCCTTTATCAGAAAATTCCTTAAGAGTTATTGCAGGTAGGTATCTTAAAAGGGATGCAAAAACTGGTAAGATAGTTGAGACTCCAGAAGAGATGTTCCTTCGAGTTGCAGATGCATTGGCAAATGTTGAGAAAAAATATAAGAAAAGTAAGAAAGAAATAGAAGACATAAAACAAGATTTTTTCTCTATAATGAGTAATTTTGAATTTACACCTGCAGGCAGAACTGTTACTAATGCAGGATCTGATACTGCTCTTGTAGCAAACTGTATAGTATTACATCCACAAGATAGCATGGAAGGTATTTTCCAAACACTAAAAGATGCTGCATTACTACAGCAGTTGGGTTCAGGATTAGGATTTCCATTCCATTTACTGCGTCCTGCTGGATCAAGAACAATAAGAACAAAAGGCGTATCTTCAGGTCCAGTAAGTTTTCTAAGGGTATATAATGAAGCTTTTGGTATTATTAAACAACAAGGAAGACATGGAGCAAATATGGCAGTAATGTCAGTTGACCATCCAGATATTTTAGATTTCATACACTGTAAAGCGGTTGAAGGAGAAATAAGAAATTTTAATATATCTGTTGGAATAACAAATGAATTTATGAGAGAGGTAAAAAGTAATTCTAAAAAACCATGGATGTGTCAATTTGGTGGGATAAAAATGAAACCAAGAACTATCACAAGAGATAATAACCACATAGTAACTGATATTAAAGAAACTACTATCACAGCAAGAGAATTATTCCAAGAAATAGTTTCTGCAGCATGGAATAATGGAGAACCTGGTGTTGTATTCCTTGATGAGGTAAACAGAACAAATCCCGTACCTGGACTTGGGAAGATAGAAGCTTGCAACCCTTGTGGCGAACAGTTTTTACATGATGGGGATGTCTGTAATCTTGGATCTATCAATCTTGAGAAATTTGTTACCAAGGATAAGAAAATTGATATTGTAAAACTAAAAAAAGTTACAAGAAGTGCAGTAAGACTACTTGATAATGTGATCGACATATCAGACTTTCACGTAGATAGAGTCAATAATGTATTTAGAAAAAATAGAAGATTAGGACTAGGGATAATGGGATTTGCAGATATGCTATATCTTATGGGTATAAGGTATAACTCTAAAAAGGGTTTTGATACTGCGGCAGAGGTAATGAAAATAATAAATACAGAAGCACATGAAATGTCAAAACAGCTTGCAAAAGAAAAAGGTATATTTGAGAATTATAATCTTTCAATATATAAAGGGAGCGGAATAAAAATGAGAAATGCAGCGCTAACAACTGTAGCTCCAACAGGATCAATATCTATGATGTTTGATGTATCATCTGGAGTTGAGCCATATTTTGCACTATCATATTATAAGCAAGTAATGGGAGGCCAAAATCTTTACTATACTAATAAACATCTTGAAAATATCCTAAAAGAGAGAGGCCTATACTCTGAAGAACTTATAGAAAAAATATCAGAAACTGGATCTATACAAAATATTAAAGAGATACCTCAAGATATCAAAGATGTTTTTGTTGTAGCAATGGATATATCTGCAGAAGATCACATAAGAATGCAAGCAGCTTTTCAAAAACATACAGATAACGCTATTTCAAAGACTATTAATTTCCCGAACTTAGCAACTCAACAAGATGTAATAGATGGATATCTACTTGCTTGGAAACTAGGATGTAAAGGTTGTACTGTATATAGAGATGGATCGAGAGAAGTTCAAGTATTAAATCTTATAGAGAAGAAAAAGGAATCACAAAATAAGGAATCTGGATCAAAGGTAACTAAAATTGACTGTCCTGAGTGTGGTGAGATGATGGAAATGAAAGAGGGTTGTGCAACTTGTGCATACTGTGGTTATTCATACTGTTCAGTATGACACGGCACCTGAATTCAAGAAAGGATGAAGGATTAATAATAGTAAATACTGGAGGAGGAAAAGGAAAAACAACTGCTGCATTGGGTATACTACTTAGAGCCTGTGGCTATAACTTACATGGGGTAATGATTCAATTTATAAAAGGATCTTGGTTCTATGGAGAGAAAGAAAGCTTTAAAAGACTCAATCCCAATTTTGAACTTTTATCTTTAGGTAAAGGATTTGTAGGAATTATAGATGATACATTACCAATCTCTGACCATGAAAATGCAGCAAGAGAGGCAGTAGAAAGAGCTAAAATAGAAGTTACCAATAGTAAAAATGATATTGTGGTACTTGATGAGATAAATTATGCTGTACATGGAAAACTTATTAGAGTAGAAGATGTTCTTGATATAATAAAAATTAAAAATAAGAATCTTGATCTTATATTAACAGGCAATTATGTAGATCCTAAAATTATAGAGCTTGCCGATACTGTAACTGAGATGAAAGAAATAAAACATGCATTCAGCTCTGGAAAACTTGCAAAAAGAGGCATTGATTACTAATACTATACAGATTGTATCTAGAAATATCTTGTATTTTCATATACAATCAAGATTACTTAATAAAATTATTTAATTATTTATAAAACTATGGATAAAGTATCAGAATACAAATGTAATTGCGAAGGGTGTAGTTGTCAAAATTCTACTCAAAAAAAAGAAAGTTGTGACAATACAAAATGCGATAAAGAGTCAGGATCTAGATCCTGTGACTGTTCTAAATAACTCTAATTAAGTAGAATTATAATAGTTTTACTATTCACTCTATCATGTGATGTTATGAAAAATATAAAAGCTGAAATTTCTGGAAATTTAAATGTCGCTCGTATTATAAAAAATAAAAGTTTGTGCGGATACATAAAATCCTCTAAAGATTTCTGTATACTAGAAGGGGAGAAAACTGATATATATGATTTAGTAAAAATACTACAAAAAAAAACATTCTTGAAAAAAAAACCAAATATAGTTATTAAAGAATTACCTTACGAAGGTAAAATTAAAGATCTGTATGTAGCTGATAATTTTGAAGATGTAAAATTAAAAGTATATGTATTTATATCCGGTATTATACAAAATGTTTCCTATGATACATCCACAAAAAGATTTGCCGATGAATTAGGTGTTACTGGTTGGATAAAAAACAACGATGATGGTACAATTGATGCTAAAATGGAAGGTGGGTATAACAAAGTTGAAGAACTTACTAAATGGATGAAACTTGGAACTAGTAAAACAATCATACATGATTTTAGAGTAGAATATCTTAAATACCAAAATGAATTTAAAAAATTTAATGTTATAAAATGAAAAATGTATTAAAGTATATATATCCAAATTATAAGATTCTATCAATATTCTTAGTAATAGATATTATAACTCTTATATTATCATATAAAATATTTGTGTTGCCATTTACAGTATTACCATTTATATTTATATTAATTTTCTTTTTCTTCTCCGCTATATCAGCTACACTTCAAAATCCGAATTTAGGTATATTGATGGCTTTTGCCCTGATGCCATTTGAGAGGATAGGGGGATTTTATTACCACTCTATACATATACGTTTTGATCAATTAATAATAGGTATAGCTGTTTTTACATTTTTGATTTCTGCACTACTTTTAAAAAGATTTAAAATTAAAAAAGACCCAGTTTTTATAGTGATATTAGTACTACTTGCAGTTAACGTATTATCTATAGTAAATGCAGTAAATATAACAAGAGAGATTGAAATTTTGTTATTTACATTTATTACATATATAGTATATTTTCTTGTTCCATTCAATTTTTTTAATATTAAATATGTAAAATATATACCTTATATAGTATTCTCTGTAACAATATTATTATCAGTATTTGGACTTTTCCAATATTTTGGTAACTTAATATTTAACTTACCAGGTTCAGTAGTAGGTTTATCAGCACCCTATGTAAAAAACGTCTTAGGATATCCTAGAATACAGGCGACAGAGGTTGAACCACTCTACTATGGAACTTATCTGATTTTTTCAATAACATTAGCTCTAGGATATATAATTGCATATATAAAAGAATATGGACTACTATCAAAGGTCAAAAATTTTAAAGATAAAATTATATCAAAGAACTTATTTATTTTATCTATAATAACCTTTCTTCTTGGAGGTATTAATTTAATACTGACATACGCAAGAGGAGCTTGGATTGGAGAGATTCTTGCAATAATAGTACTTTTAGGCTTCTTAGTATATATATATAATATAAATAAGAAAATTATCATTACTATAGTACTTGCCTTTATAATTTTAATATCAATGTTTTTCGTACTACAATCTGTTCATAAGCTTCCACATTTTGCAGCAAAATTGTCACAAAGAGCTGAAAATCTCTCATCACCAGATAGAGTATTTCTAGATAATAATGCAACCCAGGCATTTGCTACTCATCCAATACTAGGTATAGGAGTAGGAGGGTTTGGTCCATATATGTCAATAAACCCTTATGTAACACCTCCTGCTTTATATAAACAATTTGAAGGATATGGGTGGGCAATAGTAAATAATGAATATTTGGAAATTCTTACAGAAACAGGAATTTTGGGTTTTATAACATTCACGTCACTAATAATACTTATTTTATATAAGGGTGTGAAAGCATCAATAATAAAAAACAGAAATTTAGATTTGGATAATAAATTCTTAAGAATCACTTTAATATCATCCATTGCAGCGCTTGTAGGAATTCTCTTACAATATTTAACATTCTCCACGTTATACATACTTCAAATATGGTTAGTTTTAATGTTGGTCTATTTAATATCCCACCATATCCTTAAGGAAACTAGATTAGGAGGGTCTGGATCCAATAGTGTTAGATCCAAAAAGTCTGAACTAAATGATACAAAATCTTAGAAAAAATACATTCTGGCTTTTAACGGCTCAGGGTCTTACTATTTTTGCAAGTTTAATACTTAATATAGTACTGGCAAGACATCTTGGACCTACATATAATGGTATATATAACTATGCCACATCAATCATTGCAATATTTGGTATTTTTGTAGATTTTGGTATGTCTACAGTATTAATAAGAGATGTTGCTAGAGATTTAACTCTAACAAAAAAATATTTAGATAACCTTGTATTTTTAAAAATAATAATAGGTATAATAATACTTTCCCTTATAGTTGTAACATCATTTTTTGTAAAACAATATCATGATATAGAACTAATAATGCTATTTTTAGGGCTATATAATATAATTTCTGGATTTAATTATTTGGTTAGAGGGATTTTTAGATCTCATAATCAAATGATATATGAGGCATATACAATAATCTTTGAGAAATCTTTACTTTTAATATTTGGATTTATTGCATTATTCTACTACAGTAGTCTTCTACTTTATACAGTAATATTTGCTATAACTTCACTCATAGGTTTCATCCTCGCAATCAAAATAATAAGACAAAGATTCTCTAAATTTAGCATACATATTGACACAGCTTTCTGGAAATACATACTACTAGAGATATGGCCATATGGAATATCATCAATTGTTGTAACAATATATTTTTCCGTAGATCAGGTTATACTAGGAAGTATTAAACCAATAATACAGGTTGGATATTACGGTATAGCTCGTTCCACAACAGGTGTTATTATATCTATAATAGGAATATTGATAGGAGTGTTATTTCCATCATTCTCTGCACTATTTAAGACTGACAAAAAAGCATTTCTAGAACTTTTAAATAATGCTATAAAATTAATGGTAATCCTTTCATTTATATTTGTACTTGAGATGATGTTTTTATCTCGTGGTCTTATATTACTTGTATTTGGACACAAATATATAAATTCAGTCTTACCTCTCCAATTCTTATCTATATCGACTGGATTAATATTTGTAAATGCACTTATAGGTAATGCCTTTGGAGCTGTAGATAAACAAAAAATATTACTTAAAGGTTTGTTTTTATCAATGATAATAAATATAGCATTAAACTTTCTTTTAATACCAAAATTTGCAGCATCAGGGGCAGCTGCTGCTGCAGTATTCACAGAATTATTCATAGGCACATATGCTTATATTTTATTTAAAAAGGATTTTGATATACACATATTAAGGTATATTATAAAGCCCCTTATTGCAGCAGGGATATCATCTCTAGTTTTTATATTACTATCATCTTTGAATGTATTGGCTTTATCCGCGATTGGAATTATTGTATACTTTTCTATACTTATTTTAATAAAAGGAATAAGTATAGAATTTATAAAAGATAACTTAAAATTTGGTTCTAGATCTAATAGACCTGGGCCTGATGGGTCTGGACCCACAGAAAATATATGAGAATTGCCGTAGATGCAAGATTTGCAAACACAAAAACAGGAATAGGTAGACTAACTTATTCACTAATATCTGAAATATTAAAACTAGATAGAGAAAACTTCTATGTGGTTTTAACAGATGATGTAGATCCATTTCCAGATATTAAATACCAAAATATAAAGAAAATAACATTTAAAAATGCCACAAAAAGAAAAATATTATGGCAGATATTATATCTTCCATATATCCTAAATAAGGAGAAAATAGAAATTTTTTTCTCACCAAATAATTTTATTATAGTTCCATTTTTTTATAGGGGTAAAACTATAATGACCATACAAGATTTAATACCAATGGTTTTTTCTGAATATTTAAAGAGTAAAAAATCAAACATAAAATACAAACTCAAAGTGTTACTTTCAAAAATCAATGAGCCTGAAAGAATAATGACTATATCAGAATTTTCACTACAAGAAATAGAAAGATTACTGAAAATATCCAGGGATAAAATATTTATAATCAAAGAAGGAGTTGATAATAGAATATTAGATATAAAGTTTACAAAGGACACTTTACGCGTTTTAGGTGTTGAAAAACCATATATATTAGGAATTGGAGGTATGGAAGTTCGAAAAAATAACAAGGTCCTTATAGAAGCATTTATTTCTTTAATGCAAAAAAATTCTGATTTAAAACATTCTCTTATTATTGTAGGTAATAGAGAATCTAATATCATACCAGCCAGTATGGTCACAATCCCAGAATCACTCAAAGAAAGAATACACTTTATAGGTGAAGTAAAAGATAATGAACTTGCAGCATTGTATTCCAATGCAACAATTTTTGTATATCCTTCCTTATATGAGGGATTTGGACTTCCTCCTATTGAAGCTTTCAAACATAAAACCCCAGTTATTACATCAAATATATCATCCATACCAGAGGTAACAGGGGAGGCTGCAATATTAATAAATCCTTATAAGAAAGAAGAACTAGAAGATGCAATGTTTAATCTTTTAAGGGATGAAGAAAAACAAAAAGAACTAGTGAAAAAAGGCATTATACGACTGAAAGAATTCGATTGGAGCAATACTGCAAAAACATTGGTATCAGAGTTTAATAAGTTGAAATAAATATTATGAATAAAACAAGAGTAATACTGCTAACAGCGAGTTTTGGAAAAGGTCACAATATAATAGCAAAAAACCTTAAAGAAGAAATCAATAAAAATCTCAATATTGATTGTGAAATTGTAGACTATATGAAACTCTATGGTAAGAACATAGAACTTATTGCTACATCTATATATAATTTGACAAGAGAATTTCTGCCTACATTATATGATATCAGGTATAAATATCTTACTGATTTAAAAACAAGGAATTTATTTGACAGAATGGCATTAAGAGCCATTAAGAAGAAACTTAAGGGGGATATTTCAAATACAATTTTTATATCTTTGTTTCCAAATGCTACAGTTGGACTTTCAAATATAAAATGTAAGGCTAAATATACTATAACTACTGATTATGGAGAAATACATAAAGAGTGGTTTAACAAAAATATTGATGGATATTTTGTTGCAACATTAAAAATAAAAAACAAACTATTAGAATATGGGTTTAGTGAAAATAAAATATATGTAACAGGCATACCAATAGGAAAAGAATTTTATAATAAAAAAAAGAGGAGACACATGAAAAACATAGATCATCTAAAAAAGACAATTCTTATGATGGGAGGGGGAGATGGTGTTTTTAATTCACCTATAAAAATTCTAAAAAAACTCTCAGTTCATTACAATATAATATTTATAGCAGGAAGTAATAGAGTTTTGAAGGAGAAAATAGAAAAATTAAAAATTAATAATGTAATAACAATAGGCTATACTAACAGGATAAAGAATTATATAGACCAGAGTGATGTTGTAATATCCAAAGCTGGAGGAATATCATTAACCGAATTTGCTGTATCTAAAATACCTATTGTTTTATATAAAAAGACTACTGGGCAAGAGAAAGGGAATATAACATATTTTATTGAGAATAATGCTTGTGTACTTGTTGACGATTTAGAAGATTTAGATAGAACAATATATGACATATTTAATAATAAAATTAAATTAAATACAAATTTAGTTGACACAAAAACCCCTGCTATAGATAAAATTATAGACATAATTAAAAAACAATTATGATTCATAAAAAAAATATACTAATATTAACATCAACAACAACAGGGAACGGACATATAAGTATTGCAAGAAGTTTAAAAAAAACTTTTGATACTGAATATCCTGATAAATATAATGTAATCATTATAGATTTTTTTGAGGATTATTCAGCAAAAATACTAAAAAAAGCAATTCACTCTTATTCTGGATTAATAAGACATGCTCCATCAATCTATTCTGCGGGATATCATGTTACTGATAGTGAAAAAAGGTTTTTACCTATTTTTGCAGTATTAAAGATACAAACCAGAAATAAAATAAATAAACTGATAGAAGAGTACAACCCTGATATTGTTATTTCAGTACATCCATTATTAAATCATGTAGTATCAAAAACTCTAAACAAACAAAATATACCATTCGTAATACTAATTACTGATTTATTGAATGTTTATCAAAGTTGGTTTGATAAAAATTCAACTTTACATATAGCTCCTACAAAATATGTAGATATGGAATGTCTAAAACATAAAATATTAAATGTCAAAACCTATGCTATTCCAATAGATCCAAAATTCTCTATTAGAATAAATAAAAATGGTATATATAAAAAATATAATCTTTCTAAGGATAAAAAAACTATCCTTATTACTTCTGGAGGATTTGGAACAATTAAAGCAAAAAAAATTATTGAAAAATTTAATTACTTATATGACAAATATCAAATAATTGTAGTAAATGGACAAAACCAAAAGTCTAAAGAATCAATAGATAAAATGAAGAAACAAATCAAAGTTTTAAATTTCGGATTTGTCGATAATATGTATGAATTAATGTCTATATCAGATTTTGCAATATCAAAAGCAGGTGCAATAACTTTACAAGAATTAATATCTAAAGGTGTAATCCCTATTGTCATTGAATTTATAAATGGGCAAGAGAAAGGTAATATACAATATATTAAAAAAGAGAAAATAGGTATAGTAGCAGAACAAAACTATTTTGGAGTAATAGAAGAATTAGTTAATGATCCTAGAAAAATTGATAAAATAAAAAATAATATGTTAAAGCTTAAAGATATAAATTCAAGAAAAAAAATAGTCAAAGAGATAATTAAAATTATAAATTAGAATGAGGATAGCATTAGATTCAAGACTAGCAAATATAGATACAGGGACAGGAAGAGTTACATATGGACTTTTCTATAACCTAATAAAGAGTGATAAAGACAATCATTATATTGTACTATTCCATAACAAAGATCCTTTTCCAGATCTTGATGTTGAGAAATTTGATGTAGGACGAGGTAATGATCAAAGGTTCACATATATATGGCAACTATTTGTACTTCCACAAATATTGAATAGATTATCAATAGATATATTTTTTTCTGTAGAAAATATGGTTTACCCATTATTTTTCAAAGGTACTACTATCGTATCAATCCAAGATTTAATACCTC
>JAJZDR010000030.1 GCA_021805885.1 bacterium
TAGAGGTTTTGATGGAGCATCTAATGGTCACGCAGGTTTATTAACTCTAACAAGAGATGTATCAGCTGTAACCGCGGCATGTTTAATGATAGAAAGATCTAAATTTTTGAAAGTTAAAGGCTTTGATGATAGGCTGAGGGTAGCATATAACGATGTAGATTTATGTTTAAGGTTAGGTAAAATAGGTCTAAAAAGTATATATACTCCATACATGAAGATGTATCACTTTGAGACAAAAACAAGAAAAAAAACAGTAGGAGAAAATACTAACGATACAGGTCTTTTTATAAGAAGATGGAAATACTTTTTGAAAAAAGGAGATCCTTTCTATAACCCTAATTTTACTTTATCAAAGGAAGATTATTCTCTAAGGAGGGTATAGGTTAACTGTATATAACTGAACTTAAGTTTGTAGCCTTAAGTAATATCAACCATCTAGAGGATTTGACAAAGGATATTAAAGTGGTATAATTATATTTTATTAAAATAAAAATGAATCAGATAGATATAAGTAAAATTCAAGTACCAATTAATAATAAAGTACGTAGGAAGGCCGAAAAAGTAGCGGAAGACTACGGCTTTAGTTCAGTACAAGAGGTTATTCGTATCTTTCTTAATGATTTTGTAGCAGGAAATATTAAACTTTCTTTTGTAAAAAACACTGATGAATATATTACTCCTGAATTTGAAGTTTACCTAAATGAGCAATTAAAGATAGCAGAAGAAGAAATAAAGAATGGAACAATTCGTGTTGCTCACTCAGCAGACGATATTAACAAAGCTGCAAAAAATCTCAAAGATGAATAAAGAGATACTTTATAGTAAAGAATTTCTTAAACATTATAAAGCACGTATACTATCAAATAAGGCTCTAGAATCCAAGTTTAGTGAAAGAGTTTCATTGTTTTTAATAAACAGAGCAAATCCTGTTTTACATGATCATCAATTGAATGGAAAGATGAAACAGTTTCGATCTTTTTCTATAAAAGGAGACTGTAGAGTTATATACAAGGTCATACAAGATGAAGTTATTTTTCTATTTGTTGACGTTGGAACTCATAATCAAGTTTATAAATAATAATAAACGTTGAAGCATGCTGGAAGAAAGTCCAAAGATTCCTGTTGTCATTACTTTACCAGAATGTTTAAATCCTTTAATCTTTCTTGTGCTTTTATTGCAAGTAATATTACTATTTTTATTGAATAAATTCTCTTTACTAATAGCAATAATATTTAGGAATTGTATTCAGACCCTATACCTATTTCTTTCTAGAACCCTATCTTTTTAGCAACTCTATCATTTGAAGAACTAGCTATGGTTGTGAGATAGTTTGATTTTCCTCAATTTGTAGAGCTGAATCTTCATATGCATAATCTTTATATTTTGATTATTTAAACTCTATTTGGTTTTAGTATATGTAGATATATGTGTATGTTATAATAACTTAGTTATTAATAAGTTACCATATTTGTTTAATAGTAAAATGAGTAAAGATAAGTATAAAAGCTTAGATGAACATACCTTAGGATATAGAAATATTATTCTCTAAAAGATTATGAAAAATATTGCAGTCATTATAGTCAATTATAATGGATTTAGATTTCTAGACAAATTATTTTATTCATTAAATAATCAAAGTTTAAGAATCTTTAAAGATTTTGATGTATATTTTTCTGATAATGGATCTGTTGATGATTCTGTTAGTTTTGTAAAAATTTTCTATCCAAAGGTAGTAGTTTATAAAAATAAAAAAAATTTGGGATTTGCAGAAGGAAATAATATTGTATTAAAAGATATATATAAAAAATATAAGTATGTTGTACTTTTAAATAATGATGTATACGTTGAGAAAAATTGGTTAAAAGAACTTATAAATACAGCTTTAAAATATAAAAATGTTGGTATTGTTGGATCTAAATTACTTTTTTATTATCCATTTCTAGACATTCAGTTAAGATCAAATAAGAATTATGTAGATGATAAAAATAGAAAAATATCTTTTAAGCTTAATTACATACAAGTTAATAATAATAAGTACAATAAGATAGTTTATAAGAAAGGTTTTTATAACCCGGAAAATGAGAATGGGGAGTTATTTATTCCATCTAGCCACATGTCTTCTGTATTTTTACCTTTCAATAAATCTTCTAGTTATAAATTATATATATCTTTATCAGGTGTTGGTAAATCAAAAAAACAAAAAGTTAGAGTATCGGTTGGGGAGGATTTTATAGGAGAGATTCACTTAGAAGATACATTCAAACAATATGTATTTAAAATAAATCAAAGTATAGTTAATAAAAATAAATTCTTTTTAATTAATAATGCATCATCTGTATACAATAAAGATGGTTATGGTAAGGATATAGGGTTTAAAGAGAAAGATACATTAAAGTATAATAAAAAAAAGAAGGTAAAAAGTGTTTGTGGTGCATCAATGCTAATTAATACTGCAGTTTTTGAGGATATAGGATTTCTGGATAAAGATTTTTTTATGTATTATGAAGATACAGATTTTTGTTGGAGGACAAATAATACTCGAAAGTGGAATATATATTACTCTCCAAAATCAGTAGTTAGACATATACATACTGGTAGCAGCCAGGAATGGTCTCCTTTGTTCACATTTTATGTAAAAAGGAATCGCTTATTAATGCTACTTAAAAATTCATCATTGACTATTTTTAAAAAGAACCTTAATTTAAGTTTAAAAGAAAGCAAAGTAATTATATTTTCTAAAGAACCTATTTCTAAAAGAATATTAGAGGTAAAAATTATAGCTAGCTTATTTTTTAATTTGCCTAAAATGTATATTAAAAGAATACACAAATGAAGATTCTAATTTATAACAAATACATGGCTACGATGGGAGGAGGGGAAAAGCATATAGGTGCAGTTATAGAGTATTTATCAAAAAATAATGAAGTAACTGTATTAGCTGATAAAATGTTTGATATAGAATCATTCAAAAATAGATTAAATATAGATTTATCAAGAATAAAAGTTACCATAAAAAAAACTGACAATAACTGGATAGTGTCTAGGGAATCTTATAACTATGATTTATTTATAAATTCAACGTATCAATCTACAGTAATAGGCTGTGCTAAAAAGAATATATCATTCCTTTTTTTTCCTATAAATGTTCACTCAAGAATAGATATCAAATACAAACTTTTATTTAGAAATTTTGTAGAGAATTTTTTACTGTTAGGATATAAATTTATATCACCAATGTACTCACTTGAAAGTTATAATGGCAAGTTAGGTAACTGGGTTGATCCAAATATGTTTATTTTTCTAAATCATAAATTAGCTATAAAAGAAATAAAATTTACATATATAAACGCATCAAATACTAAATTAGAAAATAGGATCAGCGGTGTTTACCTAAATAATAAAAGAATAGATTATCATATAGAAGATAATATTTTGATAATAAACATACCTCAAATAAGAGTAAAAAAAGACCTTTTATTAGTGATAAAAATGTCTAATTTTAAAAGCGAGAAACTTAGTAAATACAAAAATGTATCTAATCTAGGTGTGTTTTTAACAGATGTTACTTTGAAATATAACAAAAAGTTTTATCAAATAGCAAGGACATTTTTAGATATGAGATTTTCTAAACTGAATGTACTTACATATATATATCAAAGATATGAAAGATTAAATATTTTGGAGTTTATTAATCACTATGATTTATTTATAGCAAATTCTGATTACACTAAGTATTACACAAAGAAGTTTCTTGCAGTTGACTCCAAAGTTTTGTACCCTCCAATTGACACAAATATATTTTATCCATCCAAAAATAAAAAAAACTATATAATTAGTGTGGGTAGATTCTTTTTCGGTTCGCATAATAAAAAGCACTTAGAAATGATAAAAACTTTTAAAAAAATGTATGACTCCAATGAACAACTTTTTAAAGGATGGGAATATCATATATGTGGTGGGGTAGAAAAAAATAAAATTCACCAAATGTATTTTGAAAAAGTAAAAGAGGCTGCAGTGGGGTACCCAATATTTATACATGAAAATATAAGATTAAAAGATTTAATAAAAATATATTCTGAATCAAAAATCTTTTGGCATGCTGCAGGTTATATGGAAAACGAAGATGTATCACCTGAAAAATTTGAACATTTTGGAATTACTACAGTTGAAGCAATGTCAGCAGGTTGTGTACCTATAGTCATAAATAAAGCAGGACAAAAACAAATAATACAAAATGGAGAAAATGGAATTTTATGGGACAATGATAATGAATTAATTCAAAATACAATAACTCTAGTAAAAGATAAATATTTAATGGAGAAAATTTCAAAAAAAGCTATAACTACCAGCAAAAAATTCTCAAGGGAGAATTTTAATAATAGAACAGAAAACTTGATTGGGAAATTAAATTAGCTTAAATACAAGATAAGATAGTACTATTATTGATTTTTATGGTAGAACTATTTAATTTAGTATATAAATTTTTATTTGAATATTTTATATACATATTGTTGTTTTCTAAACAGGTACCAAATATATAATTTTTAGTAACTCCACTGTTATAATTTAATGTATTATTTTCTCTAAAAGGGATATAGAAATAGTATGTAGAGTTAGGATTAGTTTTAATCTGTAAATTTTTTGCTATAGAAATATTGAATGTTGTATTCCTACAATTTGGGTAGTTAACCTCATTATTTCTATTTAATTGTGGATTTATTATTTTTTTACACAATGTATAGTTGCTCAAAAGATCTTTTTTATTTGAGTGTAGATCTATTATAGAAGGGACAGATTGATTTGTTAATGTGAATATTTCACTAGGATAATAATTATATTCTTTTTTGTATTTTATTATTAAAGAATTTATGCTATTTATACTGTTTACCCTTAGATTATCCCTATATTGCTTGCCTTGGATACTTATATGTAATATAGCGATTGCCAGTATAATAGCAGAAAATATAATAATTACTGTTATAATAAAATCATTGGTATAATACTTTCTCATATAACAGTGATTATATAGTAATTTAAAAATAAAATAAAAATAATGTCTGTAATTATAATAATTTTTGTAACATTTATTGTCTTTAGTTTAATATCACTTATTTTTGGTTTTCCATTCTTATATTTTTTAAATAGAACATTACTAAAGAAATACCCGATATTGGCAATAGTTGTAGGTACATTATTTATAATATTACCTATATATCTTATATATATAATTAATTTTGCTCCAATTGGGTGGTGGCTTCTATTGATTATATTTATATTTTTTAATATATATATATTAAAAAAGGATAAAAAAATATTTTTAGTATTAACTCAAAAAGAATTTTATATTCCTTATTTTATAATGCTAATTATTTTTCTTATCTGCCTCTCACCTACGATCAAAGCTAACCTTATATCATTTCTAGCCTACAATACTGATTTGGTTGAACATATCAATACAGCCGTTTTGTATTCACAAGGGAAATATATATTTAGCGACTATCCTGGATACCACATACTGTTAGCCTTTTTTTATAGATTATCTCTTTCAACGAATATTGTGGCTTCATTTGTACTTTTTAACGCATATTTAGTTTCGCTTTTATTTGGAATTCTTTTCTTTTTGATAAATACTATTATAAAAATAAAGAATTCTAGATATACATATTTTATCTATTTCATACTTTTTATAATAACCTTATCTCCTCTTGTTATTTGGGCATCTGAAGATAATTTTGCCCCGCAGTTAATAGGTATTATAGCAACCCCAATGGTTGTTGCATTCTCTTTTTATATGGTTAAAAGTAAGTTTTCACTATCTTCAATATTCCTAACAGCTTTCTCAATTGATATAATACTCTATTCTTACCCTCCAGCAGCAATATCAATAGCTGGATTACTACTCATTTTTTATTTATTTCAGTTAAAAAATATAAAAAAATTAATTATTCTAACTTTATTTTTACTGATACTACTGGTACCTTTTTATAAAAGCACATCAGATTTTATTCTTGGAACTTCTTCTAGTGTTAGTAGTAAAATATCTATAAACCCCAATATAGCTGGAGGATTTTTTAGAAGAAATACGCTTCCATCTATAATAGGAATTATGCCCGTGTATAGGGTATATAACGGTCCAGATTTGAATAATCCTCCTAGATTAAGTGTTTTGTATAATAACAGTAATTTTAGATATCTCATAAACATAGTTTTCTTACTATTTATATTTTTTATCCCATTTGTAATATATATATTTAGAAAAAATTACAAAATCCTATCATTGATTATTGGTGATATTTTAATAAACATATTTGCATATTTCTATATATCTCCATATGGGGATTTTAAAATTATATCTTTTAATATCTTTGTATTGCCATTAATTTTAATTTTATCTATTTTATACTCTAATAAAAATAAATATATCTTAAATAAAATATTGAAAAATATATCTTTGATTCTGTTGATATTATTTTCATTCTTTTCTTTGTTAGCTAGTTTTTTAATTATAATTGATACAACTCATGTAGTAATCCAACAGCAACAGGTAAACTTATTGTATAATAAAATACAAACTTCTATCCCCAAGGAATCAAAAATATTATTTATTGATAATAATTTAAATACAGAGATAATATTTAAGTCTTTAATGCATAATTATAATGTTTTTGAATATAATAATTTTAATAATTCTACTAGTCAGCTAAAAAATTTTGGTTTAGGAAAGAATAGTATTATTAATAATTATATTACTGCAAATATCAATATATATAAAAATATTAATCAATATAAATATATTATTATAAATAGTAAATATATGGATAATTATCAACAATTGTTATTACCAGAAAATTTTATTTTTCAAAGTAATATTGCAGGTTATGATATTTTTAAAAATATATATAGTAATTATACATATATAAATTTAGATAAGGTCAATAATTTAGGTGTAAATCAACCATATATTGTAAATAAATCTTTAGTACTAAAAAAAATATTAAGTATAAAAAATACCAATAGCAATGATAATATAATAATATCCTTGATGTCTTTTGGTAGTAGTAATATTAAGGTAGGTGATAGGATTATTATATTACACAATGGATACAATATAGTAAAGTTAAATAGCTCTTATCTAAATAAGACCTTAACTTTTAATAACAAGAATCCTATCTTAATATATAACATATCGCTTCTTAGTAAAAATCAGCTAAACTTATTAAATTTATATACTAAGACAACTTTGAAGTTATATAAACATTTTATAATTCCTAACACTCTAAATAATAATTTAAATATTAAAGTGGGAGTTACATCTGATAGGGCTTATTTAGGCTGGTTTAGAAACATGCATTCATTTGGAGGAAATAGCACATATAGATTTTCTAAAATGAACTCAACCCTATCAGTTCCTATTGTTGGAAATTATTTAAATTTGAATCTTAATATTAATCTAGGAATGTTTGGGTTATCAAATAGATATACAGATATAGCATTTTCAACCAATAAATGTAAAAATATTTATTCATATCTATTAAACAGTAATGATAAAGTACAGAATATTAAATTCCCTATATCTAAAAATTGTGTGTCAAATAATTATTTAGAATTGTATTTCAACAATGTTAATTATGGAAATCAGGTTCTATTTACAAATATAGCTGTAAACAAAAATTATTAGAACTTATACGTAGTTAGGTCTTAATTAAAAAATACTTAATGCTGTTTCTGAGTAATGATAAAAAAAACAGGTCTTGTTTTTAGGGAGCTATAACTTTAGATTTAAATGAAATTATATTATCCAAAGTACTTGATTTAACTAATATATTAAAATACAATAAATATATGACAATATGTATAGCAACAATAGCTGATGATGGGAAATCACTTGTACTTGCAGCAGACAAGGAAATTACTTATAGCTTCCCTCTAAATATTGAGGTAGAAGATGGTAGCAAAAAAATAGTAAAAATCACAGATAAAATTTTTATATTAGCGGCAGGAATTGGAGAGTTTTGTGTAGAGATTACAAGTGAAGTAAAGCGAGAAAAACAAGGAGCAACCAGTGTTAAAGAAATTACTGAGTATACCTACAATGTATATACAAGGCTACGCGAGCAGAGATTGACTGAATTATACCTTAGGCCAAGAGGGTTTATAAGTGCTCAAGATTATATACAAAAACAACAACAATTAAATCTCCAAGTGGTAAATTTTCTTGATAATGTTCTGGCAAGCGATCCACAAGGAATGTTTAGTGTCGCTTTAATAATTGCTGGTATTGATACAACTGGAACATATATTTATACTATAACGCCTCCAGGAACAATCACTCCAATGAATCAGCAAGGATTTGCAACGATTGGAATTGGTGATATACACGCTAATAACTCACTTATTGGAAGTAGTTATAAAACTTCTAATACTTTAAAGGAGTCTTTATA
>JAJZDR010000037.1 GCA_021805885.1 bacterium
AAATGCCTGTTCACCACTATTAACTTTCTCCCTTATAAAATTGTATGCATCATTTCTTTTTTTATCACTAACTATATATGTTTTAACATCAATTCTACCTTCTGGTTTCTCATCGAGTATTGATATATCTAGATCTCCATATATTCCTAAAGCAAGTGTTCTTGGAATAGGTGTTGCAGTCATTGTTAGTATGTGAGGATCAATACCTTTTGAAATTAAGGTTTCTCTTTGTCTTACACCAAAACGATGCTGTTCATCTATTATAATCAGACCTAACTTTTTAAAAATATCTTTATCTTGTAGAAGTGCTTGTGTTCCTATAAATACAGAAGCTGATTTGTCTATTTTTTTTGATAAAGAAGTCACTATTTCAACTTTTACTCCCTTGGATTGTAGATATTTTTTAAAAGAAGAATAATGCTGCTTGGCTAAAATTGAAGTTGGAACCATTATTGCAGTTTGAAGATTATTTAAATACATAGTATATGCTGCAATGACAGCAACAATTGTTTTTCCCGATCCTACGTCTCCCTCTAACAATCTATTCATTGGAATTCCTCTTTTTATATCTTCATATATTTCATTTATACTTCTCCTTTGCGCATTTGTTAGAGTAAAATCAAGACTTGATACAAAATCTTGTATTTTTTCCTCATCAATAGATATTTTATATGCAGACCTTTTTTCTCTCTCTTGTTTTCTCATGTGAGAGATCATCTGTATATATAATATTTCTTCAAAACCTAATCTTTTTTTTGCTTCCGTTATATCATCAAAACTATTTGGAAAATGTAGTTTAAAAAGAGCATCTTTTATTGTGGTAAGATTATATTTTTTCCTTATGTTTAAAGGGAGATAATCTTCTTCTATATTAAAATTTGATAATAGTGTTTTTATTCTTGATCTTAACCATTTTGAAGTAATGCCTTTGGTTTGACTATATACAGGAGTTATTCTACCAAAATGTACTGTCTCCGTATTTTTTAATACCTCAAATTTTGGTGACATGAATACAAATCTACCCTTTTTTATATCAGTCTTTCCTATAATAATAACCTCATCCCCTATTTTTATATTATTTATTATATATTTTTGATTAAACCATATAATATCAGAAGTCCCAGTAGAATCTTCTATTTCTGCGGTAGTTATATTTTTTCTGTTCCTTGTATAGATATTTTTTATATTTTTTATCTTCCCTTTTACAATATTTATATCTTGGGGTACAATATTTGCTATTTTTTTTATATTTCTAGAGTCTTCATACTTTATTGGATAGTAATATAGGAGGTCTCTAAGAGTTAATATATTCAATTTTTTTAACAATTCTGAATATTTTATACCTATGTAATAGACATTAGATACAGGATCATCTAGCCCCATAATTATTGGTTATAGATAGCAAGGAGAGTTGATAGTAGCAGAGCTATTATAGTAAGTCCCATGATTACTACAAATATTTTTTTTTCATGTTTTTGAAAAAAATTTCTTCTAGCCATAATATTTTGTTTAGAAAGTAGTCTTAATCTTTACTAAATTTCTTTTACCTACCTTCACAATCATACCAGATTTCATATCAATTTCTAAATTTACATCATTTATTCTTACATTATCTATATATACTCCACCACTTTTTATTAGTCTTCTAGCATCTGCTTTTGAAGGAATTTGTCCAGTTAGAGATGTTATAAGATCAATTATTCTCGCTTTCTTTTTATCTACTTTGACCAATATCAGATCATCAGATATAACTTGTTTTTCTTGTACAGTTTTTTTAAAATTATTCTCTGCTTTTATTGCATCTTTTTTTGTTGAATATAAAGCAGTTATCTCATATGCCAGAACCTTTTTTATATCCATAATTCCAGAACTTGTTGACTCATTGAGATCTTTTTCTATGTTCTTTATATCCTCGGTACTTACCCTTGTTGCTATATTAAAATATTCTATAATTACACTATCTCTTATGCTCATAACTTTACCATATATATCATTAGGTTGATCCGTTATATTTATAACATTACCCCAAGATGAAGACATTTTTCTCCCATCAGTCCCAGATAGAAGTTTTTTAGTTAAACATACTTGTTTCTTCATATTAAAATAACCTTGTATTTCTCGACCTGCTAAAATATTAAATAACTGATCAGAGCCTCCTAGTTCTACATCTGATTTTATTGCTACTGAGTCATAACCTTGCATTATTGGATATAAAAATTCATGAAGTCCTATTGGTTTGTGATTTTTATATCTATCTATAAAGTTTTCTCTCTCAATAAGCTGGGCTACTGTAAAGTGCTTAGATATATCAAGGATACTAGAAAAATTAAATTTCTCTAACCACTCTGAATTATATCTATACTCTACTTTAGATAAATCTAGAATCTTTTTAAGCTGAGTTTCATAAGTTTTGAAATTTTCTCTTATTTCATTCTCAGTGATAACCTTTCTTTCACTATCTTTATCCGATGCATCCCCTACTTTTGCTGTAAAATCACCAATAATTAAAACAACTTTATGTCCCAAATCTTGAAAATCTCTTAATCTTTGTATAGTAGATGCTCTACCAAGATGTATTTGAGATGCCGTAGGGTCAATACCAAATTTTATACGTAGTGTCTTATTACTATCCAATGAATTTTCAAGCTCCTTTTTTGTTATTACCCTAAATGTTGCTCTATCGAGTATTAACTTTTTTTTATCTTCTTCTTTCATATTTTTTACATTATATTATAATAAAACTATGTATATCATAACAGAAAATATGATATAATTTCAAAGTATATATGAAGATTAGAAAATTTTTGTTGACAGCTAAAAATAGGAGAAATAGTGCCTCTGTTTCAGGTTCCAGGGCTCTACGTACTGTTAAGGCTAAGAAAAACACAGATAGTAAAAATAAAAGACTTATAAAAAAAATATTTAAAATATCACTAATGGCAGTGATATTAATATTTTTAATTGGAGCTATAGGATTAACTATCCTTGTTATAAAATATGCAAATGAATTACCACCTCCTGGAACTCCATTTACTCGTTCTTATGCTCAAACTACCAGTATTTACTCAAGAGGTGGAACTCTACTTTATGCATTTCATGGGTCTCAAAATAGAGAATGGGTAAATATTAATCAAGTATCAAAAACTATGCAGTGGGCTGTAATAGCAGCAGAAGATAAAAATTTTTATCATGAACCTTTTGGGATATCATTTACGGGCATAGCTAGAGCTTTCTACCATGATTTTATATTGCGTTCTCCGGGTCTCCAAGGAGGTAGTACTATAACTCAACAACTTGTTAAAGATACTGTGTTATCCTCTCAAAGAACTTTCCAAAGGAAATTGGAAGAAATTATTTTAACTATAGAAATTTCTCAGAAATATAGTAAACAACAAGTGCTGGAAGCATATTTAAATGAGGTGTATTTTGGAGGTAATGCATATGGTATTCAAGTTGCATCTCAAGATTACTTTGGTAAAAACCCTAACCAACTTACCCTAGCCCAGTGTGCTATGCTTGCAGGTATAATACAAGCTCCTTCATTTTATTCTCCTTTGTTTGGTACTAATCCAAAATATGCTATTCCAAGGGCAGATTATGTCTTAAACCAAATGTTGGCTGACAAAAGTGAAACTGGGGTTACTGCAGCACAAGTTACTCAAGCAAAAAAACAACTTTTACATATGCAATACAACACTTCAAGTCTTTCTCAGAATATAAAAGATCCATGGTTTGTGTATTATGTGAAAAATCAACTTGAACAAAAATATGGTATAAGTGCAGTACAAGATGGGGGTTGGAAAGTATACACAACCTTGTCTTGGAAAATGCAACAAGTAGCTCAATCTACAGTGACTAGTGCAGTAAATTATCTTGTATCATCTGGTTTAAATGCTCATAATGGGTCTCTCGTATCAGTAGATCCGAATAATGGAGAAATTTTGGCAATGGTAGGTGCATATAAATATGGAGTGTCTTTGTATAACGGTCAGATGAATGGTGATTTTAACGCTGCTCTTGCCCCAAGACAGCCTGGATCATCCATAAAACCATTCCTATATTTAACTGCATTTCAGGATCTAGGTTTTGCTCCTTCAACTTTTATGCCAGATTTATATATAAATATTAATGGTTATTCTCCAACAGATTGGAATAATGTTTACAATGGGCCTATGAATATTACTACAGCACTAAGAGAATCAAGGAATGTGCCTGCAGTTAAAACGTTATATGCTTTAGGTACTTCAAAATTTATAACAGAATTACATAAATTTGGATTTACTGGATTGTCTACCTATCAAAATGATCTTTCTATAGCAATTGGTGCTGCAGATACTACTTTGTTACAGAATACTGAAGCATATGGAGTTTTAGCAAATGGAGGAGTAAAATATCCTACAATATCAATTTTAAAGATTGTAAACCCTCAAGGAAAAATCATTTATCAATACAATCCACAAAATTCTGGAACAAAAGTAGTACAAACACGATATACCTATCTTGTAGATAGAATAATATCTCAATTCCCTACTTTGTATTACTCTCCTTCCCCGCTATATAAGGGTTATGTTAATGCTATAGCAGCAAAAACTGGTACTACGAATAGTAATAGAGATTTAGTTCTAATGGGCTACACTCAATCTTTGGCTACAGGGCTCTGGGCAGGAAATGATAATAATGCGCCTACAACTGGTAATTCATGGGGAGAAGATTTATCTTCTTTCTGGAATTCATATATGTTGAAGGTATTACCAATGATGCCTGCAAGTCATCCATTCCAATCCCCTCCTGGAGTCACTACAGCTATGGTATGTTCAGATAGTGGACTTTTGGCATCTTCTACAACAGATTGCAATAAGGTTGTAGCACATTTTGCGCAAGGTCAACTTCCTAAACCAGATAATGTAAATATTGTAAAAGATGTATGCTCGCAAGATCCTACACAGCTTGCTACAGCAAGTGATATAGCATCAGGAAACTATGTACAGAAAGTATTTATTCAACTTCAAGAATATTCTCCTATATTTCAACCTGCATTAGATGCATGGGAGAAGTCTGCAGGTCCTACATATAACCTACCCACAACATACTGTACGAGTCCAGCTCCTGTATCATCTTCGAGTGGTACTATACAGATTAATGTGTCAAATCCAGTAACCAATGAAAACTTTACATCAGGCCCTGTTAATATAAATATTCAAGGTACTATTCCTGCTCAATCTTCGGTATCCTTGACCTCAAGCACTTCAGTTAGCGTAAATATTAACAATTCTTCTGGTACATCAGTAGAATCTAGTTCTACTTCACTTGTAGCTGGGACTTCTAGCTTTAACATACCAGTACCTACACCACAATCACCTTCTGGACAAACTACTCAATATATGGTTGTTATAACAGTCTCTAATGGTGGAAATACTGGAACGATTAACATTCCTATAAATGTTTCTTCTTAAATAAAACTTTTTTCTAATGATTACTAATGGTATGTAGATTTGTCTAAGATATTAACGGAAAGTAATATTATCTTTAAAATTTTCTGACAAAATACTTTTTATATTATCTATTTTTTCTTTTATTTCAGTTCCTAAAAAAGTCCTCTCAAAATTCTCAAATATCAACCTTAATGTTATACTAATTTCATCAGTATTTATTTTACTACCTTTGTAAATATCTATAATCTCTTTTGTTCTTAGATTTGTATCGTTAATCTTATCTAATATATCTTTTAAATTGATTTTATTTTTATATAATATTGTTATATCTTCTTTAATTTCTGGAAATTTAGAAATATCTTTTATACTAATAAATTTATTTATTTTATTATGTAAATTATCTATATTTATGTCAAATATTGATAAGTTACCATATATTCCAAAATTTTCTTTAACAGCAGAACTTATATCTCCTATCTCACCTATGTAGTCTCCATCTATATAAATCTTACTACTTTTATTTTTAAAAAATGGTTTTTCAGCTTTATTTCTATATTCAAAAATATTAGTTAAATTTAAGTATGTATTAATGGTATCAAGTACTCTCTTCATATAGAAAAATGGTTCCTCCTTATCTTTACTAAAATATGCAGCTATAAGGTGTCGTTCTTCTTTCGGTTGAAGATCATTATTCTTTAGGTAAACATTAGCTATCTCATAAAGAATGAAGGTATCTTTGTGCCTTTGATTATTACTTACCGTATAAATTACAGATGGTATCAACGATGGTCTTAAAAGATCAAAATCTGGAGATATAGGGTTCAAAATCTTTATTGCATCAGTCTCTATTAAAGATTTATTCATTAGATCTTGGTTTATAAATGAATATGTCTTTATTTCATAACCACCTAGTGATGCTATTATACTTATTATTTTGTTATTTATATCAAACACTACATTCTTTCTAACAGACATAACTTTCATATTAGGTTCCTCTATATCAATATTTTCATAGCCATATATTCTTCCAATCTCCTCAATAAGGTCAATATCTTCTTTTATATCTAATCTCTCATCAGGTATAGTAGCAACCATAAAATTTCCAACCTGTTTATTTTTAATATTTAAACTTGCTAATATATTAGAAGTATCTTTTAAGGGGATTTCCATTCCTAAGACCTTTTCTATTTTAGAAATATCTAATTTTATAATTAAATCAGCCACTACTTTGTTTGTAACAATATCAGTAACAGAGCTTGATATTTCACCTGTGGTATTTTGCAATATTAATTCTACTGCATAATTTAATGCTTTTAGTGTTAATGATTGTGAAATCCCTTTCTCATACCTTAATACAGCTTCAGATCTTATATTTACTGATTTTGCACTTTTCCTTACAAGTAAAGGATTAAAAGATGCACTTTCTAGCAATATACTTTGTGTACTTTCATCTATCTCTGATTCTTTTCCTCCCATAACTCCTGCTATACCAATACTTTTATTTTTTGTTGCAATAACATAATTATTTTTCGTTAATACCCTTTTTTTAGAATCTAACGTTGTGATTTCTTCATTTTGTTTTGCTTTTCTTACTTTTATTTCAAGATCAGTATTTTCTGATATTTTAGAAACATCAAAAGCATGCAATGGTTGTCCTAAATTCACCATTACATAGTTTGTTATATCTACTATATTATTTATAGGTTTTATGCCTAAATTTTTTAATCTCTCTCTGATCCAGAAAGGAGATTCTTCTACCTTTATATTATCAATGGTAATGGCACAATATCTGTTACAAAAATTTTTATCTTCAATAGTAACCTTCAAGTTATTTCTTTTGTTAGTTTTTATAGGAGTTATAATTCTTTCACTAAAAGGCTTATGCTCTATAGTAGCAAATTCTCTTGCAATACCATGATGAGAAAATAAATCTCCTCTTTGAGATATAACCTTATTATCAATATCTATTATTGTATCTTTTATTATGCTTTGTAGACTCTCTCCAATATGATCTGTAAATAATGATCCTATTGATTTATATCCAGACCTAGATTCAAAGGATCTAGATCCAAGGTCAAGAATGCCAGAATGATTTTCTCCTAATCCTAATTCTTTTTCTGAACACATCATGCCGTAAGATGCCTCTCCTCTGAAATCATGTTTCTCAATTTTTTGTCCATTTATCTCACTACCTTCTAGTACTACAGGGACTATCATTCCTTTGTACACATTAGGCGCTCCTGTCACTATTTGAATTTCCTTATCCTTTATATCTACTTTTGTTACATAAAGTCTATCTGCATTTTTATGTTTATAAATCTCTTTTACTTCCCCTATAATAATATCCTCTCCAAAATTAGGATATTCTCTTATTTCATCAACATCTACTGATTTTTTTGCAAATTCGTCTATAAGGTCATACAGAGACTTTTTATTATCAGGAATATATGTGTATTCTTTTATCAGACTTAAAGATATTTTCATTATATATTTTTAAATTGAGATAAAAATCTTATATCATTTTCATAAAATAGCCTTGTATCATTAATTCTATCTTTTATCATAACTAATCTTTCTATTCCTGTTCCAAATGCAAACCCTTGATACTTGTTTGGGTCTATATTAAC
>JAJZDR010000056.1 GCA_021805885.1 bacterium
AATATACAATCACCTCCTCTAAGATTAGTTATATTCTAGCATAAAAATATATAGTTGTTAAGTAATTTAAAATTATAATTTGATCATATTTAATATTATTGATATATATAAAACATGTTATATTCTTAATATAATTTTATATAGTAAAAATTTATATAGTAAAAATATCAGAAAAAAGATAAATGTTTAAAAATAATTCCTATGAAAAAAAGAAATAGATGTCCATGGGTTAATAATAACCCAATATATATTCAATATCATGATGAAGAATGGGGAGTTCCAGAACATAATGATCAAAAACTTTTTGAATTATTAATTTTAGAGAGTATGCAAGCTGGGCTTTCTTGGATGATAATACTGGCCAAAAGAGAAAATTATAGAAAATCACTAGATAATTTTGATTATAATAAGATAGCTTTATATAATAAGAATAAAATAAACTTATTGCTTAAAAATACTGGTATTATTAGAAATAAATTAAAAATTAATTCCATAGTTAACAACGCTAAAGCTTTCCTTTATATACAATCAGAATATATTAGTTTTGATGAATATATATGGAAATTTGCAAATTATAAAATTACTAATGATGAAGATAAAAAAGTAATAGCAGAAAAAATTAGTAAAGAGTTAAAGAAAGAAGGATTTAAATTTATAGGCCCTAAAATTTGTTATTCATTTATGGAATCTATTGGGATGTTTAACAACCATAACAAGAATTGCTTTAGATATAAACAAATAGAGAAATTAAATAATATATAATAATATGATGGATAATGTTTACAAATCAAAAGTGCTAAATTCAGAAAAACTTACTGAATTTGAAAAAGCTGTATTAATTGAAACCATGAAAATTAAAAAAGGATCTGTAATTACTTATAAAGAATTAGCCAGTAAAATTGGTAAACCAAAAGCCTTTAGAGCTGTAGGAAATGCACTCAGAAAAAATCCATATGCACCTATGATACCTTGTCATAGAGTAATAAAAAGTAATGGTAAAATAGGAGGATATGGCGGATCTATAAAATCTATAAAGAAAGCCAATTTACTTAAAAAAGAAGGTTTTATAATCTAGCTATATCAATAAAATCTTTCCCTAAATAAACTAACTTTAAAGAATTATTTTCTTTCAATAGTAATGTAGCTGAGACATTATCTACCTTTGAAGTATATATTCCTTCTCTTTTTGATCCCTTCATAAGACCAGCTAAACACTTTATAGCCATAGAATGAGAAAATATAAAGACTCTATCAGTATTATTTAGACCAGATACAAAATCAAACATCCTTTCCCCTACTTCATGCATCGATTCCCCTGAAGGTGCCTTAAAATGCTTATCTTTTAGTTTCATATCATTTAGCACAGATTCTACATAAACCTCTTTCCTAGGCCTACCAGACCATTCACCTTGATCCATTTCTTGCAGTCTAGGATCTCCAACCAAATCAAAATTAGGTAATCCCATATTATTTAGCGCAATACGAGCAGTTTGTACAGTCCTTAAAGCTGGTGATACATAAACTATATCTGGAATGATATTTCTACCTTTTAAATACTCTCCTAACCTCAAAGCTTGTATTACACCATCATCTGAAAGAGGTACCTCATTCATCCTTCCAGTAATTAAACCAGACTGTATATTCATTTCCGATTCTGCATGACGAAATAGATATAATTCCATATGTATTTTAATTTATATATTCATCTTTAATTATGGTTGAATATTCATTCAGTAGTTTCTGAATTTTCGGACTAATTATAGCACTACAATAAAAATTGTTCTTGTTTTTGTCATAATAATTTTTATGATAATCTTCAGAATTAAAGAAATTTATATATGGCTCAACAGTGGTAGTTATATTATTCTTATATAACCCTGATTTTTTAATTTCACCCATAACTTTATTTGCAATATTTTTTTGTTCATCATTAAAATAAAATATTACAGATCTATACTGGGTCCCTACATCATTACCTTGTCTATCAATTTCTGTAGGGTTATGAGTATGAAAAAATATTTCAATAAGCACTTCAAGTGAAATAATATTTTTATTAAATTCTACCTCTACAACCTCCACATGATTTGTATTTCCAGTACATACTTCTTCATATGATGGACTTGCTACTATGCCTCCAGAATATCCAGGAGTTACAGACAATACACCTTTAAGTCTTTTAAATATTGCCTCTGTACACCAAAAACACCCACCACCAAAAATTATTTTTTCATTCATAATAAATACTAACTTTTAGGAACAAATTTAAGTGAAATTGAATTTACACAATGTCTTGTATTGGTTTTTGTAAAACCTTCACCTAAGAATACATGCCCTAAATGTGCGCCACAAGTTTTACATATAATTTCCGTTCTATACAAATCTTTATCTGGAACCTTTTTAACACTATCTGTAATTTCTTGATCAAAACTAGGCCATCCACACCCTGCTTCAAATTTATCTTTGGATCGATATAAAGGTGCATCACATTGTTTACAAAGATATTCTCCTTCCTTAAAAAAATTATCATATTCTCCAACAAATGGAGCTTCTGTATTCTTATCCAATATAACAGACATTTCTTCTTTTGTAAGCCGATTCAATTTCATATATATTATTATACATGATAATACATTTAGAGTGAATTAAAGTTAGTTTGCATTTTGTTGATTTTATGATAATATTTGTGATTGTTAGATAACCTAATTATTATGATAGAAAAATTGGTTTCATATTCATTAAAAAATAGAACTCTGATATTTGTAATATTAATTTTTTTAGTATTGTTTGGCACATATTCATATGTAGTCGCTGATAGGGAAGTGTTCCCTAATGTAGATTTATCAACTTTAATAATACAATCTAATTACCCTAGTGCAAATGCAAAAGAAGTTTATACAAATATAACTGAGCCTATTTATAATGCAATAAAATCTATCTCAGGCATAAAAGATATACAGGAAAATGCTAATAATGGTTATACTACAATAATTGTTACATCCCATTATGGAGTAAATATTAGTCAATTAGAACAAAATATTAACCAAGATATTCAGTCAGTTAAATTACCTCAACAAGCAAGTACACCAAGTGTATCACAGTTTAATTTTTCTGATATTCCTATATTACAATTATCATTTTCTGGGAAAAATAGGGATAATTTTGTAAAAAATACCATAGTTCCATATATAAATACAGTTTCTGGAGTAAGCAGTGTTTCTTATTATGGGAATAAAACTCAAGAGTTTAAAATAAATTTAAACTACAACAAATTAATTGAGTATAATATTTCAGCATCGACAGTAGAGAATATTATCAAATCATATAATATAAATTCTCCTATTGGATCAGTTATTTCTAAGAATGTAACAGAGCCTGTGACAATATATTCTAATGTAGCTAATATTCATGCTCTTAATAATGCAACAATATCTCATTATAAAGGGCAAATCATTAAACTTAAAGATATTGTTACATTAAATATTGTGAGTGTTTATAATAATCAAATAGTTGAAACAAATGGACAAAAATCTGACTTAGTGGATGTTTTAGGACAACAAAATATAAATACTACCCAAGTAATCAGTACAATTCTAAATAAAATAAAACAAATTAATCCTAAAGGCATAAAGTACCAAATACTAAGTAATGATACATCAACAATTAATTCCACTATTAACGGAATATCTAAAGAAACACTAATAGGAATTATACTTGCCATACTGGTGATATTTATATTTCTAAAAAGTGGAAATATTACTCTTATAGCATCATTATCAATTCCAATATCGATATTCTTTACTTTAACTCTAATGAATGTACAAAATATAACATTTAATATAATGTCACTCTCTGGATTATCAGTAGCACTTGGAAGAATTTTTGATGATAGCATAGTTGTTATTGAAACTATATTCAGACATATATCGGAAGATGTAATAAAAGATGAGAAATTACTTGTAAATTCTGTAAAAGAAGTTGGTGGAGCCATAACTTCATCCACTCTAACTACAATAGGAGTGTTTTTACCAATAGCATTTGTGGGAGGAATTACATCGTCATTCTTTGTTCCATTTGCATTCACAGCATCATCTGCACTAATATCATCACTTTTTACTGCAATAATAGTTATTCCTATATTTAGTGCTATATTCTTATTGCGTAAAAATGTTGAATTGAAGAAAAAAGAGTTTTTCCTAATAAAATATTATGAGAGATTAATAAATCTATCACTAGATCATAAAATACTTACAATACTGATAACATTAATTTTAATAGTATCCTCTCTGCTTTTAATACCATTTATTAAAACTGGGTTTATCCCATCTCCTACACAACCAAGTGCAATTGTTTCAGGTTCTATTAAGGCTGGATCCTCAAAAACAGAGACATACAACATGGCATTGAAACTAGTAAATTATATAAAGACAGTAAATAATGTATCTGTATATAGTGTTTCAATAGGATTATTAGGCAATAGAGGAATTACACTAAATACTGCACCACAGAATAATAAATTCCAAATATTTGTGAATTTTAAAAACAATCATAATATTAATAGTGAAATATCTAATATAGAAAATTTTGCAAATAAAATTCATGGACTGAAAAGTCAGGTAAACCTATTGTCTGCAGTTGGAAATTTAAACTCTGTAGCACTATCCATAAACTCAAACAATCAAAATAATTTATATAAAGCAAATAATTATCTCCTTAATAAATTAAAAGGTATGGGGGGAATAAGTAATATATCTTCAAACTTATCTCAGAATACATATCAAAAACAAATAGCATTAAATAATAATTTAATGTCTCAAAACTTTCTATCTTCTATACAAGTCCTATCTCAAATATCCCCATATTTTACTCCAGTAGAAATTCAGAACTACAACATAAACGGATCTTTATATAATACATATATATACGTAAACAATCTCCCTAACATATCAAATATATACATCAATAATTCTATTGGAGATAAAATCCCTTTATCTAAAATTGCTATAGTAGAAAATAAAAAATATAGTTCAAATATTACATATGAAAATGGAAGTAGAGCTTCCGTTATTAATGCATTAATCACTGCAAAAAATACACAGAGAGTGAATTCTAATATAACAAAGTATATTAATAAAACACAAAGTAGATATAATGTTACTGTAAAAAATCAAGGATCTTCATCTGAACAAGCATCTTCATTTAATTCTCTTTTTGAAGCAATGGGAATATCAGTGTTTATAGTTCTTGTTATAATGATAGCGACTTTTTCATCTATCATAGAACCTATTGCAATTCTTTTTTCCCTACCTGTGACCATAATAGGAGTTCTAGTTGCACTATTCATAACAGATTCCACACTAGACCTACCATCATTAATAGGTATGTTGATGCTTATTGGTATTGTAGTAACAAACGCAATAGTTCTACTAACTAAGATTAAACAGAATATTATAAACGGCGATAGTATTAGAAAAGCTATAATTGAAGGAGGAAAAGTAAGACTAAGACCAATACTAATGACTGCCATAACAACTATATTTGCTCTGCTTCCATTAGCACTGTTCTCGTCAACATCTACTCTAATAGGAAGATCACTAGCCATAACAGTTATAGGTGGGTTGTTCACTTCTACTTTTCTAACTCTATTTATAGTTCCAGTTATTTATTCAATATTAAAAAGATCTAAATAAATATTTTATTTATTACGAATAATGCATACTATTGATTTTAAGTTAAATCTTGAATACAATATCACCCGTAATGGCAATAAATATAATAATTGGAACCCAATGGGGTGACGAAGGAAAAGGTAAGCTAATAGATTATCTGGCTTCAAAATCAGATCTAATAATACGATTCCATGGAGGTAACAATGCTGGACATACAGTAGTCAATCAGTATGGAGAATTTGCCATGCACCTTATTCCTTCAGGTATATTTAATAAAAAAGCTAAAGCTATAATTTCCAATGGTGTTATATTAGATTTAGAAGTTCTCCTTAGCGAAATAGATACTTTAGAAAAATCAGGAATTAATTTAGAAAACCGACTCTTAATTTCCCCAAGATGCCATATCATAATGCCTTATCACAGAATTTTAGATAAGCTTTATGAAGATATTAAGGGTAACAACAAGACTGGCACAACTGGTAAAGGTATTGGCCCTGCATACGCTGACAAAGTAAGCTATAACGGTATAAGACTATATGACCTATCTAATAAGAAAATTTTCAGTGAAAAATTAAAAACGCAACTTTTAATAAAAAACAAGATATTAAAATCTTTGGGGGGATCACTACTAATACAGAAAGATATAGAAAAAGAGTATTTTAAATTCTTCTCAAGAATAAAACCATTCATTCATGAAACTCTCCCTTTAATTGAGAAAACAATAAAAAATAATAAGGATATATTACTAGAGGGAGCTCATGGTGTTTTTTTAGATAATGATTGGGGAACGTATCCATTTGTTACAGCATCTAATATATTACTCGGAGAAATTAACTCAGGTGCAGGTATTCCTCCTCAAAAAATAAATAATGTTATTGGTATTTCTAAAGCATATACTACAAGAGTGGGTCAAGGACCTTTTCCTACAGAACTTTTTGATAACAATAAAAATATGTTAGTTGAGAAAGGGCATGAATATGGTACAACTACAGGGAGAGAAAGAAGGTGCGGGTGGTTTGATTCTAGCCTTATAAGATTTGCAATAAAAATAAATGGTATCGATAAAATCGCAATAACAAAAGTGGATATTTTAGATTCTTTCAAAACTATTAAAATATGTACTCACTATGAACTGAATAACAAGAAAGTTAATTATGAAGATATTAGTACAGAATCTTTATTTAAAGTTAAACCCATATATAAAACCATGAAAGGGTGGGAACAAAATACAAATGGGATTAAAAATTACAAAAATCTACCAAAAGAGGCAAAAGAATATATTAAAGAGATAGAAAAACAGATAGATATGAAAATATCATATATATCCACTGGCCAGGAAAGAGAAAATATAATAAAACTATAATATTTTAAAAATGGAGAATTTAGATTCTTATAAAAATGTTATTCCACCTTCGGATCTTGATCCTTCACAACAAACTTTACACCAATTATATGAAGTTATTGATAGTATAACTACATCCGGAATAACCTTTGATGGTGTACATCATTATTTACTAGAAGGAGTTAAAGGCAGATTGATTTTAATAGGTGGAAATGTAATACAGATATCTCAAAGAACATATGATAATGATAATGTACCAATAGTATCTATACTAGTTATACAAAATAACATAGTAAAATGTGAATATCAATTGAAAGAAAATGATGGGGTATTATCTATAGAACGATATTCCACGTTATATCCATTAAAAAGTAATGATCCCGCAATACCTGATCCTCTAAAATTAGAACGTTTTTTAGGTATTACTAAAACTACAGAACTAGAAATACAAACACTTATAGGGGTTTTCAGTGAAGCCAAAGCACTTGAATATTATCAATAAGAGTAGCTACTTGAAGATGATGATGATGGAGTTGTAGAATAAGAACTTCCACTACTCTTAGTATTTACTGAACTGCTCCCAGAAGAATATCCAGTTGTAGGAGCTTTACCAGTTGCTGGAGCAACTGACCCAGTCCAAACTTGAGATCCACTAACATGCAAATTTGGGTATACTAGATACCACAAAAACCAACCAATTACTCCACCTATAATTAATGAAACTACAACTAAAAATATTTTTGATGATACAATTTTAGTAACTCCCATGTATTTATACTAACATTATATATGCTTAGTTACAATAAACATTAATTATTAAAATTTCATTAATACTCTCTAAATATACATATAAGCATAATTATGGTACAATGAAGCATATTGACTAATAGTAGATATTGAAGGTCAGACATTAGATTAAGATCATTAGATCAAAATCATTGAAATCCTACCCCAAAAATTCTATTCTTTTTCATAGATAATTTATAGTTTAAAA